>CAIXSC010000623.1 GCA_903921945.1 uncultured Planctomycetaceae bacterium | reverse complement strand
GATGGCGGCGACCACATTGTTGAAGTTGAGCAGGGGCTCACCCATGCCCATCAGCACGACATTGGTGACCGCGCCGACGCCAAGTTCACGCTGAGCCACCCAGAGTTGGCCGACGATCTTTTCGCATCGAAGCGGTGGCGGATCGAGTCGCCACGACCGGCCAAGTGTGGCTCGGCCTGACGCTGGGTTGCGCTCGCTGCCACAACCACAAGTACGACCCGATCTCGCAGCGCGAGTTCTACCAATTGTTCGCGATTCTGAATAACTGCGAGGAACCGCAGGTCGAGGCCCCGTCGCAATTGAATCTCGAACGTGGCGACCTGGAACGCCGCGCCACGATCCGCGCGCGAATCGACGAGCTGGAAAAAGCGTTCGAAACCCGCCGCGCGGAACTCGAGTCGAGCCAAGCGGCGTGGGAAAAGACAGTCACCGTGCAGCAGCGAGCCCAACTGCCCGGCCCGATCCAAGTCGCGTACGACATGCCGCTCGCGAAACGGGACGCCGCGAACAAAAAGCTGATCGAAGACTACTACCGCCAAACGCCCCACGCCCGCACGGCCTTCCCGGTGCTCGATGAAATCGCGCGGCTCCGCGAGTCCGAGCCGAAAATCCCGCGAACGATGGTGCTCAAAGAGCGAGCCACTCCGCGCGAGACCCATGTTCACAAACGTGGCGATTTTCTCAACCTGGGCGTCAAGGTTGATCCGGCGACACCGGCCGCCCTCCATCCGCTCGCCACTGCCCAGCCCACGCGGCTCGACTTCGCCCGATGGCTCGTCGATCCCGACAACCCGCTCACGCCACGAGTGATCGCGAACCGCTATTGGCAATACCTGTTCGGTCGCGGGTTGGTCGAAACCGAAGACGACTTCGGACTGCAAGGGGCCCGTCCCACGCATCCCGAATTGCTCGACTGGCTCGCCAGCGAATTCACCAAGCCGAATGACTTTTCGACGAAACGGTTCCTGCGCTTGATCGTGACTTCGTCGGTGTATCGGCAGTCGTCGCGCCGTCGACCGGAACTCGAAGAACGCGATCCCCGCAACGAATGGCTGGGCCGCCAAAACCGGTTGCGGGTGGATGCGGAGATCGTCCGCGATTTGTCGCTCGGAGCCTCCGGACTGCTCACCCGCGACATTGGCGGCCCGAGCGTGATGCCTCCGCAACCGGAAGGCGTGTATGCCTTCACCCAGGATCCCAAACCTTGGAAGGCGGAGACCGGCGGGAATCGCTACCGCCGCGGACTCTACACGTTTTTCTGGCGTTCGCTGCCCTATCCGATGCTCACCACGTTCGACGCTCCGAACGCCAATGTCTCGTGTACCCGCCGGATTCGCTCGAACACGCCGCTGCAAGCCCTCACCCTGGCGAACGACATCGTGTTTGTCGAATGCGCCGAGTCGCTCGCGCGCCGCGCAGTCGGCGACGCCGATCGGTTATTCCGCATCGCGCTCGCCCGCTCGCCTTCACCCGACGAACGGGAACGCTTGCTCAAGCTTGTCGATCAACAGCGCCAGGCGTTCGCACGCGAGCCCGATCTGGCGCGGCAAGTCATTCCAGGCGAACCGCCCGCGGGCGTGGACCGCGTGGAACTGGCCGCCTGGACGGCCGTCGCCCGCGTACTTATTAACTTGGACGAATTCATCACCCGCGAATAGCCGCTGGCGCCGCCTCGCGAAGGAGACCCGACGATGAGCGAAGAATCCCGCCAAGTTCCGTTGTCGGCCGCTGAACAGTTGCGCATGCTGGCCGGCCGCCGCCACTTTCTCCGCGATTGCCAGTTGGGCGTTGGCGCCATGGCGCTCGCGTCGCTGCTGGACCAGTCCCTGGGCGGAGCGTTGGGCGCCCGCGGACGGTCCGCGTTCGCCGCCGCGCCGTCCGCGCCGGTCGATCCACTACGGGCCCCCGAGCGCCGAACCGACCCGCTGGCCGTGCTGCCGACGCATTACACGCCGCGTGCGAAGAACGTGATCTTCCTGTTCATGGCGGGCGGTCCGAGCCAACTGGAACTGTTCGATCCCAAGCCGCGTTTGTCCGAGCTGCACGGCCAAGTCATTCCGGAATCGTTCGTCGCGAACAAGCGGTTCGCATTCATCAAGCGCGACGCCAAATTGCTCGGTTCGCCGCGCAAGTTCGCGAAGCATGGCCAGAGCGGCGCGGAGGTGTCCGAATGCCTGCCGCACTTGACGAAGATTGTCGACGACGTCGCGCTCGTGCGATCGATGAAGACCGATGTCTTCAACCATGGACCGGCGAAGTTCTTCATGAATACCGGTTCGCCGCTGTTCGGTCGTCCTAGCATGGGCGCGTGGGTGACGTACGGAATCGGCAGCGAGTCGAAGGATCTACCGGGTTTCGTGGTGCTGCAGTCCGGCCCGCGCGGGCCCCGCGGCGGCGCGCCGAATTGGGGCAGCGGCTTCCTGCCTACGACCTACCAAGGCGTGCCGTTCCGCACCGGCGGCGCCCCGATCCTCGATCTCGAAAACCCCGCCGGCATCTCCCCCGACCGCCAACGCGAATTCATCGGCGCCGTCAACGATTTCAATCGCCTGCGACTCGATGCCACGGGCGACCCGGAAATCGCGACCCGTATCGCGTCGTACGAGATGGCGTTCCGCATGCAATCCAGCGCTCCGGAATTGATGGACATTCGGGGCGAAACGGCCGAAACGCTGGCGCTGTACGGTGTCGAACCCGGCAAACCGTCGTTCGCCTACAACTGCCTGCTGGCCCGTCGCTTGGTGCAACGCGGCGTGCGCTTCGTCCAATTGTTCCATACCGACTGGGACCACCACGGCAACAAAGGCACCGAACTCGGCGAATCGCTCGACAAGATCTGCCGGGAAACCGACCAAGGGGCGGCCGCCTTGGTGCAGGATCTCAAACGACTCGGACTGCTCAATGACACCATCGTGGTGTGGGGCGGCGAATTCGGCCGAACGCCTCAAGGCGAAATTCGGGATTTTCCCGGACGCGACCACCATATCGACGCCTTCACCATGTGGCTCGCCGGCGGCGGTATCAAACCGGGACAGACCATCGGCAAGACGGACGAAATCGGCTACTACACCGTCGAAGACCCCGTGCATGTCCACGATCTGCACGCCACAATCCTGCACCTGCTGGGCTTGGACCATCGCAAACTGACCTTCCGGTTCCAAGGCCGCGACTTCCGGTTGACCGACGTCGCCGGCAATATCGTCAACAAGCTGTTGGCGTAGCGCGGCTTCGTTCGCCGGAACCGAACCATCGCGCGAGTCGTTTCATGGCGAATGCTTTCGTAACCGTCCGAAATCGCGGCGCCCTGTTTTCATTCCCGCAGGCGGTCGCGCTGCTGGCCTTGGCCGTAACGCCGCTCGCAACACGGGCCGACGCGCCCGTCGGCGCCACCGCTGCCACGCCGCGTTGGCTCGCGCCGCCCACCGCCGCGGCAACGGCGACGGACACGAAACCGGTGTCGTCCAGCGCCGCGGGTTCCGCATCCGCGTTCGCCCCGCCGGCGACCCGGTCGGTTTTCCGGCGACAATTCGAAGCGCCTCAGGGAATTCAAGCGGCCGAACTGCGATTGGCGGCGGACTTCGCGCGAGTGACGGTTCACATCAATGGCCGGTTGCTTGCGCGGGTCGAGCCCTACTGTCCCGTGCAGACCCTGTCGGCGACCGGTTGGCTGCGCCGCGGTCGCAATGAACTCGAAGTCTCGCTCGAGCCGGTCGCTGGTCCACCCGCCTTCGCGTTGTCGCTCACCCTGCAACCCCTGGCGGGTCCGCGCACGACGCTTGTGTCCGACTCCACCTTCCGCGTCGTCGATCCAGCGACCCCTGCGAGCCATCCGTCCGCGGAAGCGAAGGGGGAACCGGCAGTGGATCGCGGTCCGGCGCCCGACGAACTCTGGGGAATCGGGCGGCGCGATATCTCGCTGGCCGCTGACGAAAACTACGAACAGTGGCGGCAGACACTCGGCTCCGATGCCGTCGAGCGGCGTCCGAAATTCTGGACCGCGCCGGGCTTCGAAGTCACCCTCGTTCGCACCGCGACCGCCGATGAGGGAAGCTGGATCGCGATGGCGTTCGACGCCGAGGGGCGGCTTACCGTTTCGCGCGAAGACCGCGGCCTGTTGCGGTTCACACTGGATGACGACCGCGCCTCGGTGACGCAGGTGGAACCGCTCAATGTGCCGCTCGACGAGTGCCGTGGATTGGTCTACGACGACGGCTGGTTGTACGCCAACGCGAACAATTCCAAGACCGTCTATCGCCTGCGCATCGGCGACGATGGTGGCATCCGGGCCTTGGAATCGTTGCGGTCGTTTCCCGGCGGTGTCGGGCACGGGCGAAACGATCTCGCGACCCAGAACGGCCGCCTGCTCTCGATTCATGGCGACAGTGTGCAGACGCCGGCGGAAGACGTGCTTGATCTGACATCTCCCCTGCGTCCGACGCGCCGTGGCGAGCCCGGCCGGGAAGGCTATCTGCTGCGTTTCGACCGGGCCGGCCGCGAGTGGGAGATCGTCGCCTCGGGGCTTCGCAACCCGTACGGCATCGCGGCGCATGCGAGCGGCGACTTGTTCACGTTTGACGCAGACAACGAGTTTGACATGGGCACTCCGTGGTACCGTCCCACGCGGATCGTCCAGTTGCTCGAAGGTGGCGACACCGGCTATCGCGAAGCGGGTGGCCAGTGGCCGCCGCGGTTTCACGACCAACCCGAGAACACGCCGCCGGTCATCGATATCGGTCGCAGCTCGCCGACCGCCGTCATGTTTGGCGACTCGCTCGCCTTCCCCGCGCCGTACCGCTCGGCGCTGTTTGCGCTCGACTGGACCTACGGCCGCGTTGTGGCGATCCATCTGTTTCCCCAAGGCGCCGGATGGCGCGCGAACACCGAGTTGTTCTTGCAAGGCCGGCCGCTCAATGTCACCGATTTGGCCGCCGGCCCCGACGGCGCGCTCTACCTGATTACCGGCGGACGCAAGACCCAGTCGGCGCTGTACCGAGTGTCCGCCACCCAGCGGCCCGCGAAGCCGGTGGACGCCACCGCGCCGCCCAGCGGCCACATCGCCGACGCGAGCCGATTCGCAACGACACAACGCGCTCGTCGAACACACCTGGCACGCCTCGCGCGGCGCCCCGACCCGGCCAACCTCGACGAAATTTGGTCCGCACTCGATGACACCGATCCCTGGCTGCGACACGCCGCCCGCATCGCGCTCGAACGCCTACCGCTCGACTCGTGGCGCCCCCGCGCCCGCCAGTTGGCCGAAGCGGACCCCAACACCGCGACACCAAACACTGCGACACCGAACACCGCGGCCGGTCAATTGGAAGTGCTCGTTGCGCTCGCCCGCGCTGCGGAAGCGAGCGACCGTGAACGGCTGCTGCGAGCCGCCGCGCGATTTTCGCCGCATGCATTGCCGGTGGGGCAACGGATCGTCTGGGCGCGGCTGGTCGAGCTTGCCTTGAGCGGTGAAGCGGCGGGCACCGAGCCGCAAGGTCATGCGGACAAGCCGTCCGCCGGGCTTTCGGAGCGATTGATCGAACAAGCGGTTGCGGCGTGGCCCGCTCCCACCGCCGCATGGGAAATCGCGCTGGAAGGCTCGAACCACGATCTCCGACGGCGACTCGCACTCCTGCTGGCTCGACTGCAAGCCCGACAGCTTCCCGAACTTGTCAGCCGCGACCTTTTGTCGAGCGATTCCCAGGAAGACCGTTTAGCCGGCTTGTTGGCGCTGAGTGATCACCGTGCGGGCTGGACGCAGACGTTCCGCGAAGCGCAATTCCGAGCATTGGGAGCCACGGCCGATTGGGTGGGCGGCCAGGGGATGCCCGGGTTCCTGGAACGGCTGCGCACCGCGAGCCTAGCCACGGTTGACGAGTCCGACCGTCCCGCCTTGGCGAAACTTGCGGAACCCGCTCCAGCGCCGGACGAGCCGCTTCCGCCCGCGCGGCCGGTTGTTCAAACCTGGACCGTCGAAGCCCTGCTGCCGATCGCGACCGCGACGGCGGGGGCGGGGGCCGCAGCGAACGCGCCCGCGACCGGGACTGAAAACGCGAACACGAACACGAACGCCAACGACGCGGGCACGCGCACGGCGGCCGCCGCGCGGG
>CAIXSC010000622.1 GCA_903921945.1 uncultured Planctomycetaceae bacterium | reverse complement strand
CGCGGTGAAACGGTAGTGCGATTTTGATTCGGTCATCCACAAATCGCTGTTTCAACGCGACTCGGTGGCGAGTCGCCTGGGATGATAGGACCCCATCCGAAAACAAGCTGCCGACCCGCTTTTCGTGTTTGTTTTGCGAATCGTCGGCGGCATTCCTAGCTCATGATGCCCGTGATCGCCTTGCCTTTGGAGAGAGCAAAAGGCCGATTCAATTGGTCGTGCTCCTCACGAGCCGGATCGATTCCCATCAGGTGGTAGATGGTGGCGACGAAGTCGGCGGGCGAAGACGCGTTTTCGATCGGGTAGGCGCCGTGCTTGTCGGACTGGCCATAAATGCGTCCACCCTGGACGCCAGCGCCGGCGAACAACACGGTGTAGACATCCGGCCAATGCTCGCGGCCAGCGTTTTTGAGCGTGACTTTCGGGGAACGGCCGAATTCGCCCGCCACAATGACCAGCGTCTCGTCGAGCTGCCCCGTTTCCTCGAGGTCCTGCATCAACGCGGCAAACGCTTGATCGAACGGCGGAATCAAATCCTCCTTGCAGGCCGTGAAGTTATTCCAGTGCGTATCCCACGCGAATCCGTCCTTGCCCTGGACTCGTTGCCAATTGCACTGCACGAACCGCGTGCCGGCATCCAACAAACGGCGGCCGAGCAGCACCGACTGACCGAACAGGTTTCGGCCGTAGCGCTCGCGCTGTTTCAGGTCGACGGCCGAGAGGTCGACCGCGCGTCGGACCGCGTCGGTGCTCACCACTTCCAGCGCCTTCGCTTGGTTGTCGCGGAGCGATTGGGCGGCGGCCGCTCGTTCGAGATAGTCGACTTGCTGGTTCAATTGTTCGACCAGACGTAACCGCCGCTTCACGGCGTCCAGCGCGAGATTCGGAGCCAAAGGCAACTGTTCCAGGCGGTAGTGGTCGTCATTGGGATTGCCGCCGGGCAGCAGCGGGTCGAACTTGGCGCCCAGCATGCCCGCGAACTGGCCGACGCGCCGGCCTCCCGCCACGTCCATGCGATGAGGCGCGATCGCGAACGGGAACAGCCCGTCGCCGGGCGCGATTTTCGCGACGCAGGCGCCGAGATGGGGCATGTCGGCCCGCGTCATGTTGTTCGCGTCCGGCACCGAGCCGAGGAACGGATAGCCGGTGAACATCCAGTAAGAACCGCGAGCGTGATCATTGTGCGTATGGCACATCGATCGCACTTGAGCCACCTTGTGCATCCACCGCGCCGACCGCGGCAAGTGTTCACCGACACGAACGCCCGGCAAGGTGGTTTCGATCGTGCCGAACTCGCCGCGAATCTCCGCTGGCGCGTCGGGCTTCGGATCGAACGTGTCATGCTGCGGCGGCCCGCCCGACAGGTACAGCATGATGCACCGCTTCGCCGCCCCGAAGCTCCGCGGCGCGGCGTTCGGAGCCGCTGTCTTGCCCTCGCCGGGTTGGCCGCCGGCCGTTTCACTCGCGCCGGCTGTGGCGGCACGAGCACCGAGCAGTCCCGACAGCGAGAGACCGCCGGTCAGCAGGCCGCCAGACAAGACGCCGCCGATCCGCAGCATTTCCCGTCGAGTTCCCAGACCACGTTCCGTGGGCGCTGCTGGTCCGAATAAGCGAATCATGGGGCACTCCGCAGGCGAAAGCTTGAGCGTTTCTGATCGACAACAAGATCCCGGAATCCCAGCCCATGGACAACCACTCATCCAAGGGCCTTGATGAACTGACGGTAGCTGATGCGCCAGCCCACGGCAAGATTATCGAGCCCCGAAACCCACTGTCGATAGCTAGGTTCGATTTTGCGGCCTAGCCGCCCGGCGTGATTTTTTACCGTCGCGGCGCCAGCCGCCTGGCGTGAATATTTAGCGGAGCGGCGTAAGCCTCCCGGCCGAACTTTAAGCGTCGCGGTGCCAGCCGCCCGGCGTGAATATTTAGCGGAGCGGCGTAAGCCGCCCGGCCCGCTCGCGATGGCGTTTAACGCCTCCGCGAACGCCGTTCGGATTGGGGTGCGGGGCCACTGGTCACATCGAGCGGCGCCAGGGCCGGGCGGCTTACGCCGCTCCGCTACAACCGGGCAGCTGGTGCCGCTCCGCTACAACCGGGCAGCTGGTGCCGCTCCGCCACAACCGGGCAGCTGGTGCCGCTCCGCCACAACCGGGCAGCTGGTGCCGTTCCGCTACAACCGG
>CAIXSC010000621.1 GCA_903921945.1 uncultured Planctomycetaceae bacterium | reverse complement strand
CTGTGGCTGGGAGTAGGCGGGAGGATTGGCGGCGGCCGATGGGGAACCGTAGCCGGGCGCGTTATAGCCGGGCGCGTTATAGCCGGGCGCGTTATAGCCGGGCGCGTTATAGCCGGGCGCGTTGTACACCGGCGCGCCGGCTCCGTAACTTGGCGTGCCGTACCCGGGCGTGCCGGGGGTTTGCGCGTGGGCCGCGCGGGTCCCGACCGTCGCGCCGGTCCACAGCGCCGCGTGGAACGCGAAGAGCAGCAGCGCGATAGAGGACCGGGTGCGGGGAGTCAAACGGGAATCCTTACCGGGGAAGGCGGTGGCTATTCGGGGGACTGGCCGCGGTAGGACCGCGAGCCAGCTCGGGGTTTCGGTTGATCGGCGACGCTGCCGCCTGCGCCGAGCAGGTCTGGAGGCACGACAACCAGTTCGGGCGGCGCGCCTTTCGAGGGGTCGATTTCGAACAATTGGGACGCTTTGAGCCGCTGTTCGCTGCGGCGCAGTTCGCGCACATCCAGGATGTCGCCCGGCCGGAGCGAAATCCGGTTCATCACCACGCTTTGCCGCGTATGAGGGAATTCGCCATCGATCTTCACATCGATCTTGCCGACTCGGAACACATCGCCCTCTTGGATGCGATACACCAAATCCAGTTCGCCCGGCTCTTCGAGGAACCGCGGGTCGGCCTGGACGTCGGCGAAGATATGGCCTTCGCCGCCATAGGTGTCTTTCAGCTTGGCGACATCCCGATTCATTTTGGCCTGGTTGAAATACTCGCCCGGTTTCAAATTCAAATCCGCCTGCAAACTGTCGGTCGAAAACTTCTTATTGCCGAGCAGCGACACGTTGCGGACCACGTATCGCGGCCCCTCGTCAATGACGAACCGCAACTTGGCCCACCGACCGGAATCGTCGAGTTCAATCTCCCGGCCGATGCGAGCGCGAAAATAGCCAAGGCTGCGATAGTAGGCGGTCAGCTTCTCCACGTCAGCATCGATTTTCTCGCGGTCCACCTTGCCGGCGAAGAAATACCATAGGTAGCCCGCCTTCGATTCAATCTGCGTCTTCAGCCGGTCTCCGGACGCAATCGTGTTCCCGACGAACTCGACCGACGAAATCCGCTCGAGCTGCCCTTCGTTGATCACGTAGACAACGCCCGCGTCTGTCGGCTTGTTACCTTCCAGGATCGAAACTTCCGTCTTCGGGTACCCGTGCGATTGGTAGTAGTCCTGGATCTTCCGCCGGCCCTCCTCCACCGAGTACTGGTTGAGCGATTCGCCGACCTTCATGTCCGCTTCTTTGAGCAGGGTTTTGTCCCGCACGCCGCGATTGCCGAGAAAGCGGATGTAACCAATCGTCGGCCGCTCCAAGACTTCGAACCGCACGATGACGCCGCCCGGCACGTTGTCGGTGAATGTCCGCACATCGCGAAACAAACCCGATTGCGTCAGTCGCCGCACGTCCCCTTGAACCAACTGAGCATCGAACTCGCGGCCCTTCCGAGTCCGCAAGTACGTGTACGCTTTGCTCAACGCCACCTTCTTGTTGCCCCGCACAATCACATCGACCACGATCGGTTGGCCCGTTCCCGCGTCGACCGCCGCGCCGGCCGCTTGGCCAGGCAAAACGCCAGCAGGACCAATTCCAACCACCGGCGCAATCGCGCCAGCGGGACCTACTGCGCCAGCCGGACCGCGCGGGCCAGCTGGACCGAGCGGGCCAGCGGGACCAAGCGGGCTAGCAGGCCCCACCGCGCCAGTCGGCCCGATGGGGGGCGTCGTGCGCGGGAGCGGGCCGAGCGGAGTCGCTCCTTGAGGCGATCCTCGGGGCGGCAACGGAGTGATCGCGGGAGCCGAACTGTACGGACCGGTCCCGTAACCGCTCGCGCCATTCGCGCCATCGACCGGGGGGTAATTAGGCGTCTGAGCCGCGACGGCCGCGCACGTCGCGATGCTGAGAAGGATTGCTCGAAACCAATTCGTAGGCCGCATACCGTTTCCGTTCCCGCTTCGGGGGCGCAGCAGCGCGGTTTGCTCGACGCTTCAGGCCCGCTCGGCTCAGGGGCGCGATGCCCCATCGAGCGACAGCCCGTCAAGCGGCGGAAGGAATACCGAATCCCGCTCGAAGCAACAAGGCGAATTCCCAAACATTCCGCCGAATCGCGCTATCGCGCGAACCACGAGCGTCGCCCGGATTGTGGAATGCCCATGAAACACGTGGAACCCGCCGACCTCGCGGATTGCCCGGGCGCCTGCGGCAACCGCCGCTAACTCAAATGCTGCCGCTTGCGCAGCCACCATTCGCTGCCCAGCAAGCCGGCGAATGCCAGCAACGTCCAACCGCGGTCCCACAGCGGCCACGGCGGTAGCCGGCTGACGGCGATTTCCCGGCGGTCCGGAATCGCCGCCGGCAATTGGTCAATATCCGCGAGGCGGAAGTACCGCCCCCCCGAAAGCGTCGCCAAGTCCCGCAGCAACGGCTCGTCCTGCCACGGAGCCCGCGTCTCCCGTTGGGGACGCTCGGCGATCACCGTCGTTCGCAATGGCGTGTCCCCGTTCGTGCTCAGGTTCGCCATCGCAAGCACACGGATGTCCCAGGCGCCCTCGCGCTTCGGCGTCCAGCGAGCCTCGTACCGACCGGGGTCGTCGGGATGCGATACCAGCACGATCGTCTCGCGGTCGGAGTCGGCGTCCCCGCCATCCGCCTTCGGTCGATTCGTGGCAGGCGTCTTGCTCGTCGCAGGCGGCTGAGCAGTGGTTGGTGGCGTAGCCGTGGTTGGTGGCGGAACAGTGATTGGCGGCGGAGCGGTGGTTGGTGGCGGAGCAGTGGTTGGTGGCGGGGCGGTGGTTGGTGGCGGGGCGCTCGTTAGCGGTTGAATGGCGACCCGCACCTCCGAGGCGGTCAGCGGGGCGCCGGCAGCGTCGAGTAAGCG
>CAIXSC010000620.1 GCA_903921945.1 uncultured Planctomycetaceae bacterium | reverse complement strand
TCACTTCCTTCGTGTTCGCAGCGCCTTCGTTTTCTCACTGCCTTCGTTTTCTGCCGACCCGATCGGCTGTGGCTGGGTTCGCACCCCGATCGACTCTGCGATGGCGAATCGCGCTTTGCGGCCCTGCCGTCGCCTTCGGCTCGGCGGTAAACGAGGCAATCTCACTTCCTTCGTGTTCGCAGCGCCCTCGTTTTCTCACTGCCTTCGTTTTCTGCCGACACCATCGGCTGTGGCTGGGTTCGCGCCCCGATCGGCTCCGCGATGGCGAATCGCGCTTTGCGGCCCTGCCGTCGCCTTCGGCTCGGCGGTAAACGAGGCAATCTCACTTCCCTCGTGTTCGCAGCGCCTTCTTTTTCTCACTGCCTTCGTTTTCTGCCGACACCATCGGCTGTGGCTGGGTTCGTACCCCGATCGACTCGGCGATGGTGAATCGCGCTTTGCGGCCCTGCCGTCGCCTTCGGCTCGGCGGTAAACGAAGCATTCTCACCGACGTCGTGGATTGCCAGCCTCTCGGTTTTTCGGATGGAAGCGGGGAGGGCGTATTCGCGCATGGAATTGTGCGAATTCGCGCGATCTCCGAATACGAGTTCGCTGCATCGCTCGCGATAAGGTGGTTTAGGTGCGGGCATGGCGTTTGCTGTTCCAACCGATGTTCCACCAGGACACCGACGCTCGGGCAGCGCGGCGGTCACGGTGGCCGCTCCTGGGGATGACGAGACGTCGCCGGGGGCGCGGAAAAGGTCCGGGAATCGCAAGGAAAGGGCGGGTGCGCGATGAAACTCAGCGAACTGTTCCACAGCCAAGTGACGACGGTTGCTCCTCAAGATACGGTGCGGGCGGCGGTCGCGAAAATGAAACACGACAACGTGGGCGCGGTCGTGGTGACGGAGAGCGGCAAGGTGGCCGGCATCCTTACGGACCGCGACATCGCGCTGAAAGTGACGCTCGGTCCCGCCACAGCGGACTCGCCCGTGGCCGATGTGATGACGCGCAACGTCGTCACCATTTGGGACGACCAGGGCGTGTTCAACGCGACCCAGTATCTTCGCGGCCATAAAGTTCGCCGGTTGCCGATCATCGAACGCGACGGCCGCTTGGTCGGGATGCTCGCGGCGGACGATCTGTTCGGGCTTCTCGCTCGCGAACTGCTCAACGCCGCCGAGGGGCTCGAACCGGCCATCGGCGCCAAAGTGTAGCGCGTGCGGTCAAGATTGACGGGAATGACGCGTGGCTCGCCGTTCCTTACCGCACCGTGAGCGGCAGTTGCCGTCGAGCGTCGCAATCACCCTGGCGGCCAGCTCAATCCTCGTCCACCGAGCAGGTGGAAGTGCAGATGGGGCACGGACTGGCCGCCGTTACGGCCGATGTTCGTGACAACTCGATAGCCGTCGGCCAAGCCTTCGGCCTGGGCGAGCCGTCGGATCACGAGGAAGAGGTGGGCGATGAGCGGACCGTCGGCGTCTTCCACGTGATCGATCGACACGATTTCCTTTTTGGGAATCACCAAAATGTGTGTCGGCGCCTGGGGTTGGATGTCGCGAAACGCCAAGCAGTGTTCGTCTTCGTGAAGAATCTGGGCTGGAATCTCGCGATCGATGATTCGCTTGAAGATGGTTTTTCCGCTCATCGCAATTATTCCGGAAAGAAAGGCTAAAGCGTCCGCAGGGGTTGTGCCGAAAATCTGGCGAGAAGTGTACCCTCCCCGGAGCTCGGTTCGATGGGGCCTCGCCGGATACCGCCTTATTCCCTGGATGGCTCGCCAACGATTGGGCGAACGGCGGGAAAGCGCGTCTTGATCGCCTGCCGAAGGCTGCTCGGCATCGTGTTAGCCGTCATCCCGGGAACGCTTGCCGCGCAGGACGTGTACGTCGAGCAAAACGGCGTGTTGTTTCGGGAACAGCGCTACGTCGAGCGTCGACCGGTGACCAGTTGGCAGTGGGAAGAGCGGCAAGAGGTGGTCTACCGCGAAGAGTTTGTGACAACGTTTCGCGAGGACCGGCGGACGATTCAAGTTCCGGTGGCGGTGGCCAGCCCGAACGGCGGCCCGCCCATGCAGCGATGGGAGCCGCAGACCCAGATCATCCGTTCGCCCGTGGTCACTCGCCAACTGGTCCCCGAAACACGCACGGTGCGGGTGCCAGTGCGGAAGCTGGGGTTTGTGGGCGAGGAACGCGTCGCGCGAGTGCCACTGGGACCGGCTCCGAATTCGGTGGCCTATCCGCCGACCGGCGTGCCCGGTTGGGCGGGCGGTGTCGCCAGCGGCCCGGCCACCCCGCCTTCCCAGACCGCGCGTCGCCCGTGGAAGGGAATGGCGGTCAGTGGCTTTGACCCGACGGTGAATCGCTGGTGACCACGAGTTCGCCTTCGGCACTGGGCTTGGCCGTGCGTCGTCGCGTGCGGCGCGCGGCTTTGGCGACGCTCCACTCTTTCGTGAGCGATTCGAAGACTTCGGGCGACTCGTAGCGAATGATGTGTTTGCCCTCGGGCATCGGCCCGACGAGCCCGCGGAACACGGGCAGGCCACGCAGTTCCAGATCGGTGCTGCAGTCATCGACGCCGATTTGGATGTGCGAGTGCAGGATGAACTCCGAGCTGGGAAAGTCGCGAATTCGCAAACCGCCGTCAGGGCCTCGGGTCACGATTCGGTAGGTGGTCTTGGGCATGAGCCGCTCGCATCGCGAAGTTGTCGAAACAGGAAGTCAGTTTCCGTCTTCGCCGTCGTTATCGGCTACCTAATCGCGCGACTCTGACACATTCATCCATCTACCCCCCAACCGCCCAAATCTTCACTTTCCCATCAATCGCGCCAGCAACCACAGTCCGCGCGACAGAACGTGGCAGCGCGACTGAGCCTCGGCGTCAAGCAGCGTACAATCCGCAGAACCGGTTTCCACGCTGGCCTTTCCACCGCCGGAGTCGCCGTCATGCCCCCTTGGCTCACACGTCCCATGTCCCGCCTCCAACAACATTCCCCCCAAGCAGGTCCGGCCAGCCGCACGACTGGCCTCACGACAAGGATCCCGGCCAGCCGCACGACTAGCCTCACGACAAGTAACACGGCTAGCACCGATGAAGGCGGGCCGGTCAGCCACTTTCCAGGCGGTGCCGCCGTGAGCCACTCGGGCGGCTCTGGAGAGGTTCGGGGCACGCCGCTTGGCCGCATGGCACGACGCAG
>CAIXSC010000619.1 GCA_903921945.1 uncultured Planctomycetaceae bacterium | reverse complement strand
TGACCAAGCCCAGCAAGATGTGCTCGGTGCCGATGTACTCGTGATTAAAGCGTTGGGCCTCCTGGTTCGCCAACTGCATCACTTTCCGCGCTCTGTCCGTAAACCGCTCGTACATTTCTCCCCCCATTCTTTCGCGGCGTTCGACACGCGGAGAATTCCGCTCGCCAGCCGCCGCGATCAGATGTTGTGTCGTGTCGCTGTCCGAATCCTAGGTGCGGAACCCCGTTTCGTCGAAAAAAACTTTAGTCTTCCTGCCGCTCGCTGAACCGATTATGTCCGCGCCACCCGTTTGGCATCCCTGCCCCGAAACCGTCACTCCGCAGCCGTAATGTCTTGAACGGCAGATTTTAGCCGCATTGTCCCGGCCGCATTGTCCCGGCCGCATTGTCCCGGCAGTTATCCCCTATCCCAAGTCGGTTCGTTCTCGGCTCTCGCCCTTCCCCGGTCCCCGGGTCCACCGCTGTTTTGTCGGCGATCAAGCCGCAGCTTTCGGCGAACTGTGTTTCACGGACGCTTCCACCGCGTCGCTGGCCGTGTGAGCGGCACCGGGTTTGTCGAGCATCGGCGATTCGTCCGCTGCTGTTCGTTGTCGTTTGAGTGCTTCCCATTCGCGATGGAATTCCAGCGACCATCGCTCCGCTCCGCTTCGCCGCGAGAAATCTTCCAACTGGCTTTTCGCATCCGCCAGCCGGTCCATCCGCCGCAGCAAGGTGGCCAAAAGCAGGCGCCCTTCGAGATCTTCCGGCCGTGCTTCCAGCAGTCGCCGCAGCCATGACTCGGCTTCCGGCCAGTGTCCCTTCAAATACGCTTCTTGGGCAGTGGCGAACTGTCGATCGCATTCCTCCTGTTTTGGCAGTCTCGCGAGCGCCTTTCTCCAACTGTGCGAATTCCGCGCCGAAACCAGCCAAAAGAGGCTGGTGGCGGCCCACAGCGTGCCCATTTCGTAGCGGCTACCGCTTCCCAGTGAGTCAAAAGTGGCCAGCAACGCGGCATTGAGCATAACCGAGAAGACGAACGCGGTGGCGAGCCCTCGCCACTGGCCGGCCATCCAGAGCCGCGGCAGTCCCGGCCAGGCCAAAGTCCACATCCCGGGCAGTCCCGCAATTCCGCAGGCGGCCGCCGCATGGTTTGTAAAACCTGGGGAGAATTGGCTTTTCGACAGCTCGCTTGGAGCTAGTTCGCTTGGAGCTAGTTCGCTTGTCGACGGTTCGCGATTGGCTGGTTCGCGATTGGCTGGTTCGCGATTGTTCAGTTCGCGATTGGCTGGTTCGCGATTGTTCAGTTCGCGATTGGCTGCCTTGTTTTCCGAGACATTGCCTGTGGAAACACCGCCGCTGTGCGCGCGTGGGCGACTGGTCGCTGCCTCTGCGTGCATCGCCGTGGATGATTCGTCTGACTTGTCCCGCGCCGCTGCCATCACTCCCTCGACTACGCCGCCCGCCGCTCCGGTTCGGCGAGTCCATCTCAGCCGACACCAAGCGTCCCCTCGGGGAGCGACTTCCAAAGAAAGTCCCGGCCGAGCGGAAAAGGTTCCGTCCAAACTGCGAGCGAATTCTATCGGCAGGCTTTCGAGGCGGCAAGGCAACTAAATGGCTGGCTTGGCTTTGCGCCGCGTCACGGAGGGGATCGCGACGCTCGAAAAAAACTTGAATCTTTTTTTCCAACCGTCGTCGGGTGATGGTCGGTTTTGGACCTATCTCGGGAAGAGCGAGTCGCGGAGTGATGCGACTCGCGAAGCTCCCCGGCCCGCACTTCTACCAAGGAACCCAGCCATGAAGAAGTTCATCCTGTCGCTCGCCGCCCTGGCGTCGTTTGGATTCGGTGTCTCGAGTGGGCAGGCCAACGACCTGTTCCGTTGGACCCCGCCCCGCGTTCCGAGCGTCCCGTCCCGCACCGTCTACCGCCCAGACCTGCGGTTCTCCGGTTTCGAATATCGCACAGGCGGCCCCAACGGCGGTATCACGCTGCGATTTGGCGGGTCCACGCCAGTGCCCCACCATCATCACGGCCATTCCGCCTGCCGCCCCTGCGGCTGCCCGCACTCCCATGTCCCCTGCCGACATTCGCGGGATTACGACCGGTACTACCCGCGCGACCCTCGCGACTACCGCGATTACCGGGACTACCGCGATTACCGCGACCACCACGGATATCATGATCACCGGGATCACCGCGGCTGGTAGTTGGTCGCGAAAGCGGGGATGCACCGAACCCAAACCAACGTTTTTGCAAACCCTCATCGATGCGATGGCGAGTACTTTTTACCGCCTCCGTCGATCGCCCCTGGAGCCGGCAGCGCGTGAGCGGCCGGTTCTGAGTGGCGTGGGCCGGCCGGGAACGCCCAAGATCAGGGGGCCGTCCTGAGCGAAGCGCGGACCTGCTCAACGAGCGTCCGGAATGGCGGGCCGTGGACGGGGTCGGCGGCTAGCGACTGGAAGCTTAGCAACGCTTGGCGTTCAAACCGAAACGCTGTGTTCTCGCCGCGAGCGACGGCTTCCCGCAAGGTTCGTAAAGCCGACTCATGCTGCCCTAACAGACTACGGGCCATCGCCAAGACCACCAAGTCGCTGCTCGGCAACAACGGTTCCGGCTGAACGGAGTCGAGCCAGCGAATCGCGTCCGCCGCTTGGCGGCGCGACGCGGCCGGGTCGGTGTCGCGGTCGAGCGCCGCGAGCGTCACTGCCTGCTGCGCCAATCCCCTCGGTCCACGAAGATTGCCCTGGCGCGAGAGACGCGCATGGACCTCCGCCGCTCGGGCGGCCGACTCGCGACAGCGGGTCCGGAGTTCGTCAATCTTGGCGGACTCGTCGAGCGCTGCGAAGAGATACAGCTCGGCCAAGAGGTTTTCGGTCGACCCAAGATCGATCCAAAAGTTGTCAACCTCGTCGAAATCGAGCGCCAGTTCCTGCTGCAGTACGCGGGCTTCCTCGAGCCGTCCGAGCACGGTGGCCACCTGCCCGCGATAGCCGCGATCCAGTTCGCCGAAGTTGGCGAGCCCGCGCGCGTACTGGAAGCGGTGTTCCGGATCGCGAGGATTCGCGCGGTAGAGTTCGTCGCGCAGCGTCCGCGACCGCTCGTATTCGCTCGCCGCCCGCGGCACATCCCCCTGAGCTAAATGCAGGTCGCCGAGGTATCCGAGGCTGCGGGCCAAGTCCCGCTGGTAGCCGCGCCGCGCGTCGCCCGCGGATTCCTCCACCAGCTTCTCGCGAAGCGTGCGGCTTTGCGTGAATTGGTTTTCCGCGTCCAGCAGCGCTTGGGCCCGCGCCGCGCCCTCGGAGGGTCGATCGAGCGACAGTTCGCCCAGCCCATGCCGGGCTTCGGCCAAAAAACGTCGCGCCGCGGTGTCATCCGGCCGGCGTTTACCGAGCCGCTCGAGCGCCTCCGCCGCCGCCTCCAGCGCATGCCCCGCCTCGGCATATTCGCGGCGCTGAAGGAAGAGCCGTCCCTGACTGATCCGCACCCGCGCCAACCGCGGCTCGATTTCGTCCCGGTCCGGACCATCAAGCGGCAACGCTTG
>CAIXSC010000618.1 GCA_903921945.1 uncultured Planctomycetaceae bacterium | reverse complement strand
GCCATCGACATCCGGGTCGCCATGGTCGACGGCAAACGCGTAATGACTGCGGACCCCGTCTCCACCACCGAGGAAACAATCGTTATAATCCGCAGTGTTCGCGATTTCCAACCCACGAACTCGGCGCCGGAAATCTTCCCTTTCACGCTCGGCCCATACGGGGCAAGCGGATCAAAAGGGAACCGCATTCATGAACGACCGTCTCCGTGAAGCCTTGATCGGGATGGCGGTGGGCGATGCTTTGGAGCGGGCACCGAAATGAAAAGCCTCTTCCTGCACGGCTGGCATTCCGTCCCTGGTGGCGTCCAGCCGACCGATCTGAAGGACCACGGCCCCGAAGTCCTGAGTCCGGCTGGCGTGTCATCGGTTGGCGGAACCGGAACCGCTGGCGGCGATGCTAACGGTTTGGGAGAAGTCGAATCTGCCATGAGCCAACCCGAAGTCACCGACATGGAACTGCCGATCTGTCTCCGCGAGCGTGACCGGCCGGCAACCAAGGTCTAGTAAAGATCGGACTTTCGTAGTTTAAACCTTTGTAAATTGAGACGAACCGATGGCCCGTAAAAAGCCTAACACCGCGACCCTCGTCACTGAATCTACGGCTCTGGCTTACTTCGCGGCCAAAGCCTTGGCTGCCGCCGATCCTTTGAGCCTGAAGAAGAAGAAGACTCAAGACTTCGCGCTCGACAATTTCGAGCGTGCCATGACCGCCGACCTCCCCGGCCTCTCCGAAACGCTGAAGAAAAAGCTCAAGGCCAAGACCGGGACCTTCACCGTGGCTGACACCGCCGTCATCGCCATGGCCCTGGCCATAACTCTGCTCGAAGGCGAGTCGCCGCAATTGCGACAGTTATCCAACATCGCCGAGAAATTGTTGGAGTGCCTGCACGCGAACTTCTCTTCTCCCGCTCCCGCCGGGGGCAAGGCCAAGAAGTTAAAGCAAACCGATTCCGTGTATCAATTCAAGATCACGCTACTCGGAGAACGGCTTAAGATCTGGCGTCGGATTCAGGTCCAGGACTGCACGCTGGACAAATTCCACGAGCATATTCAGACCGCCATGGGTTGGACCAACAGCCATCTCTACCTGTTTAGCAACGAGTTTGATCGGTTCGGCGATCCTGACTTGCTGAACGATGGCTTTCACGAATTAGAGTGCTTGGATTCCACCACCGAGTACCTCAGCGACATCCTGCCCAAGAGCGGCGATAAGAGCGTCTTCCATTACGATTACGATTTCGGCGACGAATGGCGGCATGCAATCCTGTTCGAGGGGCAGCAGGCGATTGATCCTAAAGCGGAGTATCCGTTGTGCTTGGAAGGTGAAGGCGCGTGTCCGCCAGAGGACTGCGGCGGCGTCTGGGGCTACGTCGATTTCCTCGAAGCGATCGGAAACCCGACACATGACGAACACGAGGACATGTTGGATTGGGTCGGGGGCCGGTTCGACCCGGATGAGTTCGATGCCAAAGCGGCGACGATGGCCATGCGGAAGGGATTTACGTAGTGAAACGTATCACGCGTATCACGCCTATGAAGCGGATCTTTGGCGGAGGCGACGTAAAAGTCCGCCGCCGCATCCGATCACGCTCCGTCGTGTAGTGTGAGTTGGAACGTCTTGTCCCTGCTTCCACTCGATACGCCTATTCGAGCCCGGATCGGTTTTTCACCATCGTGCGGCTCGGCGGAGTTCCGCCCCGTGAACGGTTACCTCCGGGATTTTCTCGCCGTTCGCCCCTTACTCGGTGCTTCCTGCCGCCCGCAGGGCGTCCGCCAGCGGTAAGGTGCCCTCGTACAGGCTGCGGCCGATGATGCAGCCTGCGACTCCAATGTCGCGGAGCCGCGCGACATCGTTAGCGGAGGTCACGCCGCCCGAGGCGATCACGGGCACGGTCACCATGTCGCGCATCTCCTTGACAGCCGCGAAATTCGGCCCCTCCATCATGCCATCCCGCGAAATGTCGGTGTAGATGATCGCGGAGAGCGGTTCATCGTCAAAATGACGGGCCAGCTTGGTCGCGGAGATTTCGCTCACTTTCAGCCAGCCGTCCGTGGCCACCATCCCGCCCTTGGCGTCGATTCCCAGAGCGAGACTTTGCGGAAACTTGTGGCACATCTCGCGAAACCATTCCGGCTCGCGCAGCGCCTTGGTGCCGACAATCAATCGAGTGAGTCCCAGATCAAGCAGCCGACGAATCGTTTCCTCGTCGCGCACGCCTCCACCGAGCTGGCACGGGACGGTCACGGCGTTGACGATGCGGCGAATAGCCTCCAAGTTCGTCAACTGGCCATCGCGAGCCCCATCAAGATCGACCAAATGCAGGCAACGGGCGCCGCTTTCAACCCACTGCAGCGCCATCGCGGCGGGATCATCGCTGAACACCGTTTCGCGGGCGTAGTCGCCCTGCCGCAGACGCACACATTTTCCACCCCGGAGATCGATCGCGGGCCAAACTTGCAGCGGAACCGGCGAGCTATCCATGACTTCCTCAGCGAGAAATGTGATACGGCTGGACTTTATCCCATACGCCGCGGAGACTGGCAACCCGCCCCGGCAAGGGCAGACGACACCGCCATAGAGGCGACGCGACCGCGTTAGAGTTTGGCGAAGTTGCGCAATAGCCGCAAACCGTCCGCCTGACTCTTTTCGGGATGGAATTGAGTCGCGAACAGGTTGTCGCGCCAGATCATCGCGCAGAACGGATGCCCGTAGGTCGTTTCGATCGCCACCAACGAGGGATCCTCGGGGACGACGTAGTACGAGTGGACAAAGTAAAAATGCGTGCCGTCCGGCAGTCCCTCGAGCACCGGCGCGGGTCGCACAAAACGCCCCTCGTTCCAGCCCATGTGCGGCACCTTGAATCCCGACGGTAGATCAAACCGCACGACCTTCCCGCGGAGCACGCCCAGACCCGCATGCTCGCCGCCCTCGTAGCCGACGTCGAACAACAATTGAAGCCCGAGACATATTCCGAGAAACGGTTTGCCGGCCGCAATCAAGTCTCGAATCGGCTCGATCAGTCCCCGGTTACGCAGCTCGGCCATCGCGTCGCCAAAGGCGCCCACGCCCGGCAGAACCACCTTGTCGGCAGCCGCCAGCCGGGCCGGATCGCTGGTGATTTCCGCCGCGAACCCCACCCGCTCGAACCCCTTCTGCACACTGCGAAGGTTACCCATTTGATAATCGATGATGGCAATCATGCGGGCGATTGTAGTTCGAGGCAGGCTGATCGGGCGAGAGGGCCAAGCCAGGTGACAACTTTGACCGAAGACGCAGGGCCAAGTCGTACGTCCGTTGAACTCAGTCGCTGAGTTGCCGCCGATCCGGTTGCCGCCGATCCGATTGCTAACGAGCCGGTTGCCGCCGATCAGTTGTCGATCGATTCGGGGTACACCACCACTTCCACCCGGCGATTGCGGAACCGGCCGTCCGCGGTGGTATTCGCGACACGGGGATGGTTCGCGCCGTGAGCGACCGCGAAGAGCTGCCGGGCCGGCAAGCGGTTGCGAGTCGCAAGCAGATCGAGGACCGCGGACGCCTGAGCGGCCGTAAGTTGATGAGCGGCGGATGCGGGCCCAGGTCCGCCGGTCGCGGAGCCGCTGGACGACATGCCGCCGGACACCAGCCCGCCAGCCGCCAGCCCACCAGCCGACCCGCTTGAGCTGTCGTCCGTGTGCGCTTCAATTCCGATCCGCTGGCGGGGATAACTGCGGAGAATCGCGGTCGCGACTTGATCCAGCGTCAGGTACGCGGTCGCTTGCAACTGCGCACCGCCTCCGACAAACAACTGATCCGAAGCCAGTTCCACTCGAATCACTTCGCCGTCCTGCCGAACCGTCACGCCAGGGATTTCAACGGGGGCGAGCGACTGACGGATACTGCTGTTAGCCGTTAGCACCGCGCCACCACGACGCTCGTAGGAAGCACGCAGTGTCTCCAATTGCCGCTCGGTCTCGCGCCGAGCTGTCTGCGATTCGCGCAACTGCGCCGCGGAATCCTGCAACTGCCGTTGGAGCAAGGTTAACTGCTCCCGCGCGACTTGGAATTGTTGCGCCCCTTGGGCCAACTGGGTATTAAGGTCGCGGTTGTTGGCGTCAAGCTGACTCGCGCGGCGGTTGATTTCCGCAAGCTGAGCCTCATACGGCTGCTGCTGCCCCGGCTGCTGCCACGCTGTCGAGGCGCCGGCCGGGGCGAAAGGATTGTTGTTGCAGCCAAGCTGCCCGACGGCGACCGCCATCCCAAGCAGCCAGCCGCACACCGATCCGCGCATCGCGACTCCTTCGCAATTCAAAACGCGGGGATGCTAGCCATCGCTCCGCATTCCCGCAAGAGCGACTTGCGGGCAAGCGATGCGCCGACAGGCGCGATAGCCGGCAAGACTACTTGCCGACTTTGAATCCGGCCTTTTCGAAGGCGGCATCGCTGAACACCAACGCGGCCTGCTCATCCCCCTTGGCGCCCGCGACCTTCCCCTTGCAATTGTCGCAGCAGAAATAGACCTTCGCGCCGGCCACGTCGACGAACTTGTCGTCCTTGCAAGGACCGCCCGACAGCGGGCACTTCGCCTGCTTCGCCTGCCCCGTCACCACCAACTGATGATTGGCCTTCACGGCGAACTTCGCCGGGGCGCTCTCAAAAGCCTTCTTGCAGTTTCCGCAGCAGAAGAAAACCTTGCCGCCCTTGTGGGCCGCAAACTGCTCCGACGATGCGGCCTTCGAGCCAGCCACCAAGCACTTCACGCCGTCCAACTTGATGTCGGCCGCCCAGACGCTCGCCACCAGCAACACCGGCAGCATCATTCCCAACGCAATCCGCTTCAACATGGTCTCGTCCCTCACTCTAGACGTTCCCAAGCCCAAACGATCCAGCCAGTCCAACGCGAACTGGCAACGCAAAGCTTGTAGGAGTCGCGACCGCCAAAGTCAAGCCTCCTGGGAACAATCCCGATTTTCCCGCCCCGGCTCCCAACAATCCCCACTTCGCCTATGGGCGAATCTAGCGCCTCAGGACAGTTGGTTTTCGCGACACTTTTGATCGCCCACAGCCACTCGACGTGTCGTCATTCGGACGCGATGGAGCGGCCAAGATTCGCCACAGCGTCGCGAAAACTCGACATCCCCACTTTTCCCATAGACCGCAAAACAAACACGCATACCTATTAATTCAAAGGACTTACGTCACATCCACCAAAGTGGCCAAAGTCGCACAACCCCTCATTTGGAGCTTGTTGATTCTCGTAAACACGGGTGATTGTAGTTTCGCAACAGGCAAGAAAAAATCTGCCGATCATTAAGGATTTACGGTTTGGAGGGATCGTAACGCTTCGTTCGAAGCTGCCTCCTGACGAGTTTGGAACGACGGGTCTCTGCGCGGAAATGACACACTCGAGGTACACCCATGCGACGTCCACGTCCCCGTCCGCACACCCTACGCGGTGTGCTGTCTCGTTTGCTGTCCCCCGCTAGATCCGCGGAAGACTCGCGACCAGCCCGCATTCCTCCCTCCTCACACGCAGGCAGCACAACTCGTCTACCCCATCGTCGATTCCAACCCCGGGGAGAAACACTTGAGCGTCGGGACTTGCTGGCGGTGGTTGTCTGGGATGGACGCTTTGATAGCGGGGCCGCGACACCGGATGATTCCTGGAGCACCGCCGCGAACTGGGTGGGCGACGAAGCTCCGCTGCCGGGTGATTATCTTCATTTTCCCGCGACG
>CAIXSC010000617.1 GCA_903921945.1 uncultured Planctomycetaceae bacterium | reverse complement strand
CCGCCTCTTTGTACGACGGACATCTTGTCCGTCGCTGCTGGAAGCCGAATTCGACACCGCGTCGCGAATGCGGTTTGGAGGCCCGGCCGTCGCCTACGGCTCGGCGGTAAACGAAGAAATCGGGTGCCGGCGTTGCCGAGTGGGCGTCGCTCGTGGTGATTCTCCCCTTGTACGACGGACATCTTGTCCGTCGACAATCGAGCTCGAATGCCGGAGCCCTTTTCGACCCGATAAAACTCGCTTGCCGGGCGACTACCTATTCGAGATAATACCGCCGGTTAGCGACTCAACAGGTTCGCTACCAGTGCCCCACCCAGCAGCGGAACAAAGGAGTTTCGTCATGGCCGACGGCAAGGGATTTGGCGAGGGAGCGGAGAACGTCAGGGCGAGCCTGCCGCTCCGTCGGTTCGGTAGGTCATTAGCGATCTTGAGCGTGGCGTCGCTCGTGCTCGCCTGCGTAACCGATGAAGCCCGGGCGTTTCATCGGCATCGGTACGTTTGTCCGCCGGTGGTGCATCGGCATCACGTCTACCGGGCGCCGGTCTATCGCTCGCATCATTACTGTCCTCCCGTCTACCGGCACTATCACCCGCACACGTTTCACTACCGGGCCCCGAGTTACTGCCCACCGGTCAGGCACTACTATCCGCCCGCCGTTCGGTATCGCTACAGCGTTCCCTACTGCTATCCGGGTTACGGTTATTCGTATTCCTACAACTACGGCTACCCAATTCGCTGGACGACTTCGCTGCCGATCGGTGGCTTCGTTTTGCCGGTGGGCGGCTTTGGCGGCGGGGCGGTTCGGAACGATGGGGCGATTGACCTCTTGAGCCGGGTTTCGGACCTCGGCACGGAACTCTATTCCGCGAACCGCCCAGGCTCGTTGTCGCGGCCCGCGCCAGCGTCCCCCGCCTACGATGACCGGCGTGAAGATTACCGGCGCGACGAGTACGCGGGTACCGAGTTCGGCAACGGCGCCCAGCCGGCGGCGGCACTGGTTCCTGGCCAGGGGATTTTTGGGCCTGGCGAGACGCAAACCGTCGTCGATTTGGTGTCGCGTGTGGCGGAATCGGTGCGTGAAGCGCGAGCTACACGGGAGGCTCGCGGCGGCACGACCGCTGGCACCGCTGATCGAGACAGCGGCACGCCGCGTCGGCCGCTGCTCGCCGCCGCCGCTCGGGCTCTGGCGGGAACCGCCCGTGGCGGGCAAGTTGCGCAAGAGTTGCCGGTTTCCCCTCGGACGACCGAGCCAACCCCCGAGGGCTCCGTGGATCGAACCCTGCCAGCCATTCCCGCTCGTCCTCCCGTCCCGCGGCAACCTGGACCGACATCTCCAGAGCCGCAGCAGCCTCAAACCGAGCAACCTGAACTGCCGGAGCCATCCGTCGACAGGGCTCCGTTCGAATCGTCCAACGGCGTGCCGCAGGCATCCAGCGATTCAGCGCGTCGCCGGGCCGCGAAATACATCGAACAGGGTGACCAACTCTTCGCGCGGGGACGGTACCTCGAAGCGATGTCGGTCTATCAGCGAGCGGCGGCGTCGACGCCCGATTCCGCCCAACCGCTCATTCGCCAGGGACTCGCCTACGTGGCCGCGAAACGCTACGAGCGGGCGGCCGACGTGATTCGACGCGGCTTGCGACTGGAACCCGACTACGCTGCTTCGGGTTTCCGTTTGCGGCACCTCTACGGAGGCGACACGGGCGCGAAGAACCAGCACTTGGAAGCGCTCGCCGCCGCCGCCAACGACGACCCGGCCAACGCCGACCTGCCATTGCTGGCTGCTATCTTTCTGCACTACGACGGCCAGGTCGATCGTGCCGCAACGTTCTTCGCCGAGTCGCAGCAGCGAAACGGCGAGACCGCCCAGTTCGTCGCGTTGTTCCGATAGTCTCGCTCGCCAGCCCGCTTCGCCTGCTGGCCCACTTCGCCTGCGAGCCCTCTTCGCCCGCGAGCCCTCTTCGCCTGCTAGCCCGCTTCAACGGCTAGCGGGCTTAGACCCAGTCGCCGGCTAGCGGGCCATGATCGATTCGATCTCGTCGGCTTCGATCGGAATGTGTGCCATGAGGTCGACGGGCCCGTTTTCGGTGACCACGATGTCGTTTTCCAGCCGCACTCCGAAACCTTCCTGCGGCAGATAAATGCCGGGTTCGACCGTCAGCACCCAACCCGGCGCGAATGGCTCGTGAGTGAATCCGACATCGTGAACGTCCAGGCCGAGCGGATGGCCCAGGCCGTGCATGAAGTACTTGCGGCATGCCGGCTCGTTCGGGTCTTGCTTCGCGATATCGTCGACGGTCAACAAGCCCAGTCGCAATAGTTCCTCGTTCATCATCGCTTGCGACTCGCGGGTCCAGTCCCGCGTGAGCTTGCCGACAGTGGCCCCGGCGATGGAACCGCGAAGCACTCGCAAGACCGCGTCGTACACCGCCCGCTGCCGGGGCGTGAAGCGGCCGTTGATCGGAATCGTGCGCGTTAGATCGGCGTTGTAATTCGCATAGCTGGCCGCGACGTCCAGAAGCAACACATCGCCATCGCGGCAAACCTGGTCGTTGGCGTGATAGTGAAGCACGCACGCGTTGCCGCCAGCTGCCACGATCGGGTTATAAGCGAATTTGCCTCGGCGCCGAGTGAATTCGTGGGCGAACTCCGCTTCCACCTCGTGCTCGGCCACCCCTGGCTTCACGAATCCCAGGACGCGACGGAAACCGGCGTCCGTGATCTGGATCGCCTCCTTGAGCAGGTCGATTTCAGCGGCCGACTTCACCACTCGCAAGCGATGAAGTAGCGGCGCGAGCCGCTGATAGTCGTGTAACGGGTAGCGGTTCTGGCAATCGCGAATGAACCGCGCATCCCGCGTCTCCACCTCGATCGACGCCCGTTTGTGCTCGTTCGTGTTCAAGAACACATGTTCCGACTCGCACATCACCATATGCAAGGTCGAACGCAGCTCGCCGGTCCACTTCACCGTTTTCACACCGGAGATCTCGGTCGCCTCGGCTTTGGACAGCTTATGGCCTTCCCAAATCCGCAGTAGCTCGTTGGGTTCCAACAGGAACAACACCTCGCGAAGTTTCTCGTCGGAGTGGTCTGGGGCCAGCAGCAAAAGCGACTCAGCCTGTTCGATGCCGGACAGGTAAAACAGATCCGAATTGGGATGGAGCGGCAACGAGCCGTCGGCGTTCGTTGGCAAAATGTCGTTGGCGTTGACGATCGCCACCGATCTTGGCGGCAACAATCGGCGCAGACGGTCGCGGTTGGCAAGGAACAACTGGTTGGCAATCGGAGCGTGACGCATGGGAAAAGATCACCTTGTTCAGGGAGCGGT
Source organism: uncultured Planctomycetaceae bacterium (assembly GCA_903921945.1). Lineage (GTDB taxonomy): Bacteria > Planctomycetota > Planctomycetia > Pirellulales > Pirellulaceae > CAIXSC01. The sequence goes on along the minus strand of CAIXSC010000617.1, from coordinate 5,465 downwards.
ATTTGAGTCTGGAAATTACCAAGGCGCGAGCCGTAGGTGAAGCTGGCTGGACTTTGCCGTCCCGTTGCCACAAACGCGTTTCAGGGTCGCTGGATTGCCGAAATTGCCAGGGAGCGTCGGCACGGGGCGGCCCCGAGCGACACCCAATGACCGGGAGGAACGCATGAACAACTCAGACGAATCGCACGATGACGCGTTGTCCAACGAAGATCCACTGACCGCGCAGGAACTCCAGGACCTGGCCGAGGAATCGGAACTGTCGGCGTCCCCCGAGCAGATGCGGGCGCTCCTGGAATTCATTCAAGATGCCGGCGGCATCGACGAAGCGAAAACTCTGCTGGAACGCCTGAAATCGGCGGCCTAAGCGGCCGCACCGCCACTGCGAGTTCCCGCGAACTGCGGCGAAGCTCGGACTTCAGTCCCGTCCGAGCTACCCAGGGCGTGAGCTCGGCCCCCGATCCTGAGCGAACGAGGGACGCGAACTGCTTCGTCTGTGGGCGGTTCGCGCGAGCCACCGTTAGCCGGCGTTTCGCGCGAGCAACTCGACGGCGGCCGGAGCGATCGCGGCGAGCTGGTCGGCGGCGACTTCCGAGAACAGCGGCGTGATCGGGCCAGGGTCCGCGACACCTGACGCCTGGACGGCCGCATGCAGCACGCGAACTGGATTGATCGCGTCGCGGAGTCGTTCCAGTGGCGCGAAAATCTGGCGAACTTGGTCGGCTTCGCCGTAGTTTCCCGCCGTCGCCGCGCGCAACATCCGCATCGACAGTCGAGGCGCAACGCACACGCAGCCCGACGTGAACCCGGCCAAGCCGAAATCGCGGAGATGGACCAGCGCGGGTTGCTCGCCCATGCCGCTGACGATCAAGTCCGGACCGATCGCCGCGATCAAGTCGCGCAGGAACGGATCGTCGGCCGGGTCGCGCCGGACGATGGCGTACTTGACCCACGAAATCGCTCCGTCGCTGGCAAGTCCGCGAACGGTGTCGACATCCATAGCGCCGTCATGCTTCAAGTACAACACGGCCGGCTTGCCGAGCCGTTCCACGAAACGGGCGAATCCGCGGCCGATGCCCGTGGACGTGGTGCCTTCACGAGCGGGCAGTAACATCGCCGTCGGGAAAGCGAAGTCGCGGAGGATTTCCGCTTGGTCCATCATCTGCCCGTAACCGGGGCCCACCGACGGAATGACCAGCGTCCCGTCGGCGGCCGTCGTTGCCAGCATTTCCAACAACCGCGGATACTCGCGCAGCGACACATGCCCCAGAACCGCGTTGCCGCCGTAAAGCAAAGTGGTCACGCCGCCCGCCTCAAGATGCTTGATCATACGCGCATTCTCGCCCGCGTGAATCGCCAGCGACGCGTCGCGGGCCAACGGAGGAACGGCAATGACCGACGCTCTCAGCGTCGCCGTAGTGATCGAGCGGGTGTCCATGAGCTGTGATCCTGATTGGTGGTGACAAATGTGTTCCGAAGCGTGCCGCGTCGGGCCCGTTGCTGCTTCGCGGTCGCTGATTGGCGGTTTCTGGTTGACGTTGGCTGGTTGGCCGTGGCTGGTTGGCGCTAGGCGGTTCGCGGAGCGCGGTTCGCGGCTAGCAGTTCCACGGCGATCGCTATGACGCTCCGCGAGTGAACACGCGGCGCTCGTACGCGGTCAACTGCCGTAACTTGGAAATGGTGGGAGTGGCGGAAATGGTGGGAGTGGCGGGACTGGTCGGTGTGGCGGGAGTGATCGGCGTGGTGAGTTAAGTCGAATTTGAGGAAACGTTTAGACTTGCCGGACGCTGTGGATCTGGACGCTGTGGATCTGGACGCTGTGGATCTGGACGCGACGGATCTGGAAGCGACAGATCTACGGAACTCGTTTCGCTCGCGGGCCCTGTACTTGCTCCACGAGTTCACGGACCGCGGTGGCGATTCGCTGTTCGACTTCGCCCGACCAGCGGAACGCGGGCCGGCCGTATTCGTAGAGGCTGGAGCCGCCTTCGTAACCGCCTTCTTCCCAGACACGGCGGGAGGGGATGTAGGCGATCATGTCGTCGGCGTATCCACAGACCCAAGTGTTAGGCCCGAAGTCGCGTTTGAACCGCAAGGCGTAATCGACAACCGTCTCGGCGCCCATGCCGATCATCAGCAAGTCCGGCCCAAGTCGCCAGGCATGCAATGGATAAGGGTAGGCTGGAGCGAACGTTTCGCCGGCCGCGAGTTTCGCGAGCATCCGTCGAGCCCAGCGAGCGCGGATCGCGTTCGAATCCTGCTGCAACGCGGTTAATTCCTCGCGGCTGACAACGTTGAGGTACGGCAACTCGATCAGCTTGAACGATGTCTGCAAGCCGCCGCCAACCGGTCGCAACGGCGGACCGGCGAGCACCTCTTGGACGGCCGCCGCCAGTTGCAATCCGTACTTGTGGCACAAATCGACGGACCGTCGCGGCAGTGGATTCTGGTCGCCGCCGCACGTGTTTACGAACATTGCCAGGGCGCCCGGATACTGGCGTTCCAATTCAACCTGGGCGAACCCGGGATAGTCGCCGTTCCAAGTGAGGAATGACAACGTCGTCGGATGGCAAGCGTAACCGAAGAGGATCGCGGCCAACTGGCCGTTGGGACGAGTCACCGTCAACACGGGCACCGTGTGGTCGACAGGGCCCTGGAGCGGCGTGCCGGCAGCAAGCAGTGCCGGGACTTCGGCCTCTTTATTGTTCCGCCGATTGACCGCGAAAGTCGCCTTGCCAGCACCCTGTCGGAGCTCGGCCGGAGCCAGCCGCTGCAGCGCCTGTCCGACCATCGCCACGCACCGTTCCACCATGAGGCTCGTGTACTCTTGGACGAGCTTTTCCTGTTCCTCTTCAACCGGGTAGTAATCGATCAGGTCATCGCCGAGCCGCGGTCCGCAGTGATTGTGCGAGAACGTGAGCATGATCGCGTCGCGATCGAGTCCGAAACGCTCCTTCACCTGGGCGAACACACGATCGCTCATCGAACGCGGCACGCCCTGGAAGTCGCTGGTGATGAGCACAGCCCGCTTGCCGCTCGCGTCCTCCAGCGCCAACGCCTTCATCCAAAGCTCGTGCAGTTTGCCGTCGGGCGGACGCTTCGAACCGTAGCCCGCCAGCCAAACACTCTTCTCAGGTGTGATCACGGCCGACGCAAGCCCCGCCTTCCAGACGCCGGCGGCCGGCGGTTGCGCCGGAGCGCCCGCCGCTGCCGGTTCCGCCGCGAAGGTGCGCGGCGCGGAATCGCCCCATCCGAGTTGACGCTCGCTGGCAGTGAACGATGCCAGCATGGCGGGCAATGCCACGCCCGCGCCAGCCAGGAATTGGCGTCGGGTCGCCTGATGGGCCGAGGAGACGATACGGGTCATGTAGCGGGACTCCTTGCGTGGAGTAACAAGCTTAGTGGCGAATGCAGATCAAGCTGCGTTCGCTTCGCAGGAACAGGTCGCGGCCTTCGGGAGCGGGGGTCGCATCGATCGGCTCGCCCACCGCGTTGGTCGCGACGACTTCCAATGTCGGTCCATCTTTGATGACGGTGATCGTGCCGTTCCGGTCGGTCAGATAAACATGGCCGCCCGCCGCCACCGGCGACGCGTACGTGCTGTTCACGCCGGGAATCCGCTGCGCTTGGTAGTGCGGTTTTCCGGTTCGCGTGTCAAGGCAAGTGAGCACGCCCGATTTGCCTTTGTAGAAGTACAGGCGGCCTTGCGAAATGAGCGGTGAAGCGATGTCGGGCGTGTCGCGGTCCAACGTCCATGCCACGTTGGCGGTGCCACGGAGGTCGCCGCGGCCTTCCGGACGGAACGCCCCGAGGAACGAACCGCGGAAACCGCTCATCACGAAAATCAACCCGCCGTCCGCCACCGCCGACGCCGCCGGACGCTCGGTCTGGCCATCGCATTTCCAGAGTTCCGCGCCGCTTGCCAGATCGTAGGCGCGTGCGAAGTTTTGGCCGTTCATCACGACCTGCCGCGTGCCGCCCGCGTTCACCACCAGCGGCGTCGCCCAGCAAGTCGGCTCCTCGCGCGACGTCTTCCAGACCGTCTTGCCCGTCAGTTTATCCAGGGCGTACAGGAACGACGGCCCCTCGTGGTCCCACGGAACCAGGATCAATCCATCGGCCAAGGTGGGCGAGCTTCCCTCGCCGAAACTGTTCCTCGTCCGCATCGGGCCGAAGTCCTCGCGTTTCCAGACCAATTTGCCGTCGAGCGTGTAGCAGAAGAGCCCGCGCGAACCAAAATGGCTGTAGACGCGTTCGCCATCGGTACACGGCGAGGCGGACGCGTAGCCATTCGTCGAGTGCGTGCCCTCGTGCGGGACCGCTTCCACCGCCGTCGCCTCCCACAGCAGCCGGCCGTCCTTTCGCGCGTAGCAGAACGTTTTAAACTCGAGTTTCTTCGGAGTGCCATCCGCGGCGGGAACCGCCGACACCGCGAACACGCGATCCCGCCACACAACGGGCGATCCCGAGCCTCGTCCCGGAAGCTCCACCTTCCAAGCCACATTCTTCGTGCCGGAGAATTCGGTCGCCGGCTGGGCATCCGGCGCGGCCGACCCATTGCCCAGCGGACCGCGCCAATGCGCCCAGTGTTCCGCGAAAACCGGCTGGGAATCGCCAACCACGGAGCCAGCCATCAGCGCGGCGAGCAGTCCGGCACGCAGAACGAAGCGGCCAGCCATCAGCCGGTTCCCCATCCAAGCGGTTCGAGGTTTCACGGGCAGCTGCAACTCGCCTTCCAACACGGGCTTCATGACCGATACTCCGCGATAAAATCCACAGGCCAACAACCGATTGCGGCCCGCCGAAAACGCGGTCAATCTATGCGAAGCCCATGGGCCTGCCAATCAAGCTGCCCCGAGTTCCGGCGGGAAATCGATATGCTCGTCACATTGCCGTGGTACACCAGCGCCGTCGAGTACGAGCGGTTTCGAGCGGCCGCCGACGATCGCTCCGATTTTTTCGACAGCTACGAAGATTGGCGCCAAGCCGCGTTGCGGCACGAACAGCGAGCCGAGTCGCGCGGCGTGCCACTCGTGAGAATTCGACTCCGCTGGGACGAGTTCGTCGCTTGGCAAGCCATCTCCAACGCGCGAAACAACGCCGAGGGCCGCTCGGAATTCGCCGACTGGCGGGCAAGCCAAGTCGTGGGCTGACCCGTCGCCCCCCCCACCCCGCCGAACGGGTTTGCCGAACGGGTTTGAACGGCCAGCTAGCAGCCCCCACCTCCACCGGAATGCATCGCCTGCCCTTCGGCTCGCAAGTCCTTACAAGGCAGTGATTGGATGCGATCTTTCACTTGCAGTCACCACACCGCACGTGGCAAATTGCCATCGCCCTTCGGATCAATCAGCTCCACGATCAGCTTCACGATCAGCTCCACAATCAGCTCCACGATCAGCTCCACGATCAGCTCCACGATTCGACTCTCCGTCCGGAATATTAAACGAACGGTGTCGTATGAGAGAATT
>CAIXSC010000616.1 GCA_903921945.1 uncultured Planctomycetaceae bacterium | reverse complement strand
CGGTCGCGGGCTTCGCGGTGGCGCCGTCGGTGGTCCAGGCCGCTTCGCCGGTTGTCGATTGGCCGTCGTGGCGCGGTCCGGAGGCGCTCGGCAGTATCGACCGTGGCGCGTATCCCGTGAAATTCAGTTCGGAGAGCCACGCTTGGCGGACGGCGTTGCCGGGCAAAGGGTGTTCGACGCCGATCGTGTACCGCGAGTCGATTTATTTGACGGCGCCGGTCGGTGGGCAGGACGCCGTGTTGAGTTTCGACGGGGCCGGCCGCGAGCGGTGGCGAGTGGTCTTTGGCAAGGAGGATGCCGGCAAGCACCGCAACGGATCCGGCAGCAATGCCTCGCCGGTGACGGACGGGCAAGCGGTGTTCGTCTATTTCAAGAGCGGCACGTTGGCGGCAGTGGGGCTGGACGGCAAGGAATTGTGGAAGACGAATCTGGTTGAAAAGTACGGCAAGGACACGCTGTTCTGGGATCACGGCACGTCGCCGGTGCTCACCGCCAAGCATGTCATTATGGCCCGTATGCACCAAGGCGAATCCTGGCTCGCCGCGTTCGACAAGGCGGACGGGAAATTGGCCTGGAAGGTGGCGCGGAATTATAAGACGCCCGTGGAATGCGACCATGGCTACTCGACGCCGTTGGTGATTCGCCATCAGGGCCGCGAGGCGCTGTTGGTGTGGGGCGCCGAGCACTTGACGATCCACGACGCGGCGGACGGCCAGATGCTCTGGTCGTGCGGCGGCTTCAATCCGGACGCGAACAAGCTGTGGCCGGCGATCGCGACGCCGGTCATTGTCGATGGCGTGGCGGTGGTGGCCTACGGCCGCAACGATCGCGGCATACCGCGGTTGCATGGCGTGCGGCTCGATGGCACCGGCGATGTCACGGCGAGCAACCATCTGTGGAAACGCGATGACGTCGGCACGTTTGTGCCCTCGCCGCTGGTGCATCGCGGCGGAATCCTGCTTGTCGGCGACCAGGGGGAAGTGGAACGAGTCGATCCGCGAACGGGAAAAGCGGTTTGGAAACACCAGTTCCCGAAGAATCGGGCGAAATTCTACGCCTCGCCGCTGGTGGCGGGGGACCTGCTGTTCGCGCCCCGCGAGGACGGCGTGGTGTTTGTCGCGAGAGTGACGGTCGAGGGGTGCGAAACGTTGGCCGAGAACAACATGGGCGACTCGGTGATCGCATCGCCCGTGCCCTACGGCGACGGACTGCTCATCCGCACCGAGAAGCACCTCGTTCGCGCGAACGCCGCGCCGTGATCGGGATGGACGATCAGGACAGACGATTGAACCACGGATGTCACGGATGGCCACGGATAGGATCAGGCGCGCCGATCGCTTTCAAGATGTTGCGAATCGGCTCGGCGATCGCCAATCGACTGCGTTCCGCGAGGGCGAGACTGGAAGACAATAGTTGCGAAACTTCGACCAAGTCTTTCGGCTCGCCACGCCGGAACAAGGTCAGGGCTAGCTTAGCACGCTCCGCCGCAATCGATTGCGCATCACCGACGCGTTCCAGAATAGGCAGTGACTCTTCGCGTCGGATCCGGATGGCCTCGTCGAATTCGCCGCGACAGTGCAAGGAATCGGCGATGCCGCCCTTGGTCACGGCGATCAAGCGGACATCGCCTAAATGATCATAGACGGGCAGTTCCTCTTCGTGTCGAATGCGGAGTGCCTCGTCGAGTTCGCCGCGGACGAGAAAGATTTCGGCAATTTTACCCATGGTCATAGCCCGCGAGCGCAAGTCTCCTATTCGCTCGTAGACGGGCAGTTCCTCTTCGCGGCGGATCCTTAGAGCCTCGTCGAATTCGCCACGGATATGAAGGATGTCCGCGATTCTGCCGAATGCAACGGACCTCGCGCGCACATCTCGCAATCGCTCATAGACGGGCAATTCCTCTTCGCGTCGAATACGTAGGGCCTCGTCGAATTCGCCGCGGGCTTGGTGGATGTCGGCGATCTTGCCCATGGTCACAGCCTTCGAACGCCCATCCCCGAGTCGCTCGAAGACCGGCAGCTCCTCCTCGCGTCGAATGCGGAGTGCCTCGTCGAGTTCGCCGCGCGCTTGGAGGATGTCGGCGAGCAGTGCCCAGGCTTTCGCGCGCCAAATGTCCGCACCTGCCCCGAGGTGTGGCAATATGCTGCCGCGAACTAATTCCAAACACGCATCCCATTCGCCTAACTTTCGATGGTGGTCCGCTAATTCCACCAGCCAACGAGCCTGATTGGGCGTCAACGGCGAGGCTGCACCATTCGTCATTCGCAGCCACTCGCGGAGTTGCTCCATTCTCTCACGCCGTTCCGCCGCCGTTTCCCGCCAAATCTCATCGGGGTTCCATCCGGGGGGCGACAGCGCGACGCGTGTCTCAGTTGGCGCCAGGAAGAAAAACATCCCGCTGCGCCAATCCACGAAGTCCGGAGCTTGCAACGCCAACGGACGCATTAAGTACTCGGGAATCCAAAACACCACGGGGACCGCAACCGCCGCTTCCCATGCCTCGCGCTGATGATTGAGTGTTCGCAACCGTCGATGCAGTGGATCCTCCGAGCGAATACCGGTGGCAAGGCCAGTGACAAAGACGGCCTCAGGATCTGGATCGCGACGCAGAGAGTCCACGACCAGCGGAAGCACGTTGTCCGTGGACTGCTCGACCGCGACCCGTGCGGCCGGGGTCGGCAATTCAAGGTCCAATCGCCGGAGCAGTGCCTCTTGACGCGAAGGCTCATTGCAAATCGCGAATAGCAGTTTGAATCCGCTGCCGCGACGCAGGGACCGCAGCAGGCGATGCAAAGACGCCTCGTCGCCCTCTCGCTCTTGGCCGATCGCCAGTTCAAACCCGGAGCTTTCAGCCACGTTGGAACCGCTCCAGTGTTCTTATCACTGGGTTGACCTCGTACCACGGGCGTCCATTCTGGTACTCGAAGACATGCAGGAAATACAGCATCCGCTGATGCAGCTCGTCGCGCGGCATTTCATCCTGTGGCGAATCAAATTTCTGCAAGGCGGGCCAGAATTCGTCCGGGATCTCACGCAACAAGCTGTTCGCATAGGTGCGCACCGCGTTTTCCACGGATTGCCGAGTGATCGGAAGTACGTCGCGATCATCGGCGGCAGTGCGAAGCAGCATCAGCAAATGTCGCGGATGCCCGCCGCTCATCTCGCACAAATAGTCGCAGACCGCGGAGTCGGGAAAAACGTCTTCCAACGTCAGGCCCGCTGCGACGCACCGTCGCTCGAGCATCTCCCTGAGATTTCGCATTCCCGACGAGTTTACGGATATTTCGGCTTGCATCGAGTCGCGGATTTTTACCATCGGCATCGGAGCGTTGAACTCGCCAAACGCCTGCTCGAGAACCGCGCTTTGCGGAGAATAGTAGAGCGATATCGGCACCGTAAACACAATGTTCGCCGAAAGGCTCGCCAGTTGCGAGCTGCGGTTGATAAACAGGCGATCGTGCGTTGTAACCTTGTCGGCGACGGACCGAAGCGACATTTTTTCCAGTCCATCAACGATAATGACAAGACCGGCATTATCTTGACTTTGGATCATCGCGTTTGCGTCGCGCAGCATGGTATTGAACGCGGAAATCAAATCTGTCGCCAAAGCGTCGATGCGTTCGCGCAGTTTCGCACGTGCAAGCGGTTGGTTTTTAATCTCCAACGCTAGCGTTCCAAACGGCAACGCGAGCTCGGCGTCCGTCAGGCGGACCTCGCTGCCAAGCAGTGTCTTGAAGCTATCCCAAAGCGACTGCAATCGCTGGTAGGGCTTACTGAACCCAGGGACCTTGGCTTCCATCAACCGCTGCTGGGTTTTGGCCGCCATGAGCACCAGGAGATCGGGGAAATCGAGATCGTTGGGATCAAGATCTTTGGTCGTATCGACCCATACGACGATGAAAGGGCCACTGCCGTCGCTATTCTTTTCCAGTCTTCCTTTCAGTTGCTTGAGCAGGCTGCTTTTGCCAATTCCCATATGCCCAGCGAACAGCAACCTCTCGGGCGAGTTGCCCGCGCGTCGAAGCTTCCGTTCGATCTGGCGCAAAATGTCGAGGCCACGCGCCGCCGTGAAGTCGACGAAGCGGGAGTCGGTGGGCTCGAGCGCCTCGTTCGGATTGCACTGCTGGACAAGGCGGGTGATCGGATCAGGTTTACGGGACATCGCTGCTTGGGCCACTATCCATGGAAGAACAAACCACGCGGTCGAGTCTACCGCACCAGCTCCCTGCGGGAAAGTTTTGTTTCACGAACCGCCTCCCGTGCCGCTGGAGGCATCCACCACCAACCACTCACCACCAACCACCAAACACTAACCACTATTCACTATTCACTAACCACTACTTACCGCTCGT
>CAIXSC010000615.1 GCA_903921945.1 uncultured Planctomycetaceae bacterium | reverse complement strand
GCCAAGCGCGATTGGTACATGGGGTATTCCATTCGCACGGAACGCTACCGCTACACGGAATGGGATGGGGGTAAACGCGGCGTTCAGCTTTACGACTATTCCACCGACCCGCACGAATCGCGGAACCTCGCGGAAGATCCGGCCCACGCCGCGACCGTAAAGCAACTCCAAGCGATGCTTGGCCCCCCTTCATTCGACAAATCCTCGAAGTAGTCCATGGCAAATGAGGAGCACCAGCTGGGGCTGGAAGCCCCAGCCACGTTGGTCGGACGCGATTGCTTCAGGCCATCCGATTTGAAAAAAAAAGAATTCGGGGGGGACGTAAGATTTTGAGAGTTCGCCCGTTTGCTAGGTAGAGCTTCACCGCGACGGGCGGGGGGGCATTCGTCTTGGTTTCAACGCAAGAGCGAGTGTGAACATGATTCGCGCGAATCGAATGAGCGGTTGCCGGAAGCCGTGGGTATCGACAGGTTTGGCCCTGATGACGGCGTGTTTCACGGCCGGTGGCGGAGCGGTAGCGGGAAGGTTGGAGGCGGGGGAGAACGCGAAATGTGCGGGTCCGAAGGCGAAAATCGCGGTCAAGGTGGAGGTAGGCCGCGAGGTCTCGGAGACCCGGGTGGTACTCGCGGAACTCACGCGACTGTGCCAACCCGTGCAGGTGCGGGTCGCCGCATGTGAAACCGACCTCCTCGCCGCTCGTCGCGGCGTGGTCGCGGCGCTTCGGCAACACGACACGGCGAAAAACTCGGCCCAAGAGGCGCTCGGTCGCGTTGAGACAGTCGCCTGCGTGCTGCGAACCATGTGCCAAACGCTGGAGGTCAACGGCGTTGTGTATTCGAAGGAGCAGGTCGCGGCTGGACTTCGGAAACTGATTGCCGATTACCGCTTGGCGGTCGATGAAGTCGATTCTGCGGCAGATCAACTGGAACGCCGTTCGGAAAACCTGCGTCAAGTCGCCGCGAGGGTGACGCGGTGGCGGAAACAGGAACAGGCACTGCTCGAGCAGGTCGATTCGTTGAAGAACGAGCATAACGTGGACAGCACGTCGGACCGCGCGGCCACCGCGGCCAAGCTGGTCGCCGAAGTCTCGGAAATGCTCGCCAAACCGGCGCCCGCCCGAGTCGCTAGCGACAACACAGAGTCTTCCGCTGCCGCTTCCGCTGCCGTTCGTGCGCAGGACAGCAAGAAGGACGATGGGAAGGATGGCGCTGCGGACAATCAAAAGGACAGCATGAAGGACGGTACGAAGGACGGTGCGAAGGACGGTGCGAAGGAACAGAGATCGGAGGTCGCACCAACGGACCGACTGCTCCAGGAGGTCGACAGTATCCTCTCGGAGAGGCCGGCGAGCTCGGCCCGTTAGTCCCCGCGCCTTCTCAGCACACGGCGGCGGGGCGGATAGCCGAGCGGTGGACTCGGACGGGATCAGCAGTAGGGCGAGCCAGTGAGGCTCGCCCTTTTTCTTGGATCGTGGCTGTCACGACACGATCCGCCGCAACTGCCGAAGCCATTGCACCGAGGATCGCACCGAGGAGCGCACCGCTTGCCAATTCAAGGAACTGACCGATGTCTTTCATGCTTGACTGGAGTCGATCGACTGCCGATTATGGTTCGCATGGCGACCTCCGAACTATTCGAAGTTTTCTACCGCGAGAACTACAATCGTATTTTGAACTACGCCCGCGTTGTCCTGCGCGAAGTTGGATTGCCCCAAGACTTAGCGGAAGACGCGATGCAGGAAGTCTACATCCGGGCCGGATTACGCTACGCGAAGTGCTCACACGACCATCTTGTCGCGTTGTGTTGCACCATCGCGAGATACTGGGTGATCAGCCAAGTGCGACTCAAGGCGAATCAGGCGTTGCCCTTGCCGTCCGATTCTTCCGCGATTGCTTTTTCTTCGGCCGACGCGCTGGAAGCCTTGGTAATCCAAGAAACGCATGCGAGATTGTCGGACTGCGTAGGACAATTGAGTGCTCAGGAACAGAAGATCGTTCAGGCGAAGATCGAAGGGCTAAAGAGCAAGATCATCGGCGAGCAGATTGGTCTTCCGGCCGAAACAGTCGACATGCGTTATTACAGAATCAGGAAACAACTGTCCAAATGCATGGATTCGAAGGCCGCCTCGGTCGGCGGGGAGGCGATTTGATGTTTCTCAAAGCCTTGGACATTCCCGAGTTTGGTTCAGAGCGAGACGCGTGGTTCGATGAACGATTGGCAGGAGGCGATTTGCCCGAACTGGTGGCCGAACTTCTCGCGTTGTTGGGACAGCCACTGCGTCGCCCCGATGGGGTGCCGGCTTTGGACGAGTGGTTAGGAACACGACGGGACGCATTTCTTACTGGCGGCGTGGCTGCCTTGACCGAGTCCCAACGTCGCGATTTGACGCGGTATCCCTGGTTGTTGCTTGATCTTCAAGCGGCAATCGACGCCTCTGGCGGGGACCACTGGATCGATGTGGCTTTGCGTTCGCCCGATTTCGCCGCCGCGGTCGCGGAGGACCTCCCAAACATCGATTCGGTCGATGAAACCGAATCGTTGCCCGAGGGCGCGAACGGTGCGGAGTCGCTGTCGCAATCACATGGGACCTCGCGACGCAAGTTCTGGGCAGTGGCCGCCGTTGCGATCTCCGCGGCGGCAGTCGCCGTGCTGTGGCTACGTGGTCAAAGCGGCGTCGCACCCCCGCCACCCGCCGGTGGCTGGGGCTGGAATCAACAGGACCTGTTCGCCGGTTCACCCACACCTGACGAATATCTCAATCGGCTGGCGGACGCCGGTGCCAAATGGCGCAACAAGCGGCCCGAGTCCAAGAGCGACGTCGGCCAGCGGATTCGCGAATTGCGAGCGGGTTGCCAGCGTCTCATCGACGGCAACCATCCACCGCTGTCGACTGACCAGGAAACGGCACTCAAGACGCTCTGCCGAAAATGGGCCGGCCAATTCGACACAGTGCTCGCCGATCTCGATGCCGACCGTCGCACACCGCTGGAAGCTCGCAGCGCGATCGACGAGATCGTCGATAAGCTGGTGACGCGGTTGCGATCTGGCAAGCTATCGTAGCGCTCCGCCCAATCTTAATTGGGATCGACGAGAAGATCGGCGAG
>CAIXSC010000614.1 GCA_903921945.1 uncultured Planctomycetaceae bacterium | reverse complement strand
CTTTCCTGCCGATGCTGCGCCGGCCGGTTCGCCAGCAGGTTCGGCAGCAGGTTCGGCATCCAATTCGCCTCCGGCAGCCGGTCGGCCTGTGGATCTGCCGGTAGGTCGGACTCCGGAAGCGGCGTTACCCGCTCAAGTTTCCAAACATGAAGTGACGGCCGATTGGGCGCCGGAACCGACCGCCGCAGTTCCATTGACCATGTTCCCGCGAACCGTCGCGGAAGCCTCTCCGGCAAGTATCGGCACAACGCCTTCCGCCCCGGGGGAATCGCCCCAAGGCTCGCCGGCGAACAAGACGGCGGGTAGGGAAGCCGCTGCCCAGCATACGGGATTGAACACCGCCGGCCCTGGGGCTGCCGCTGGCGGCGTGGCGGAGCCCCGCCCCCTCAAGTCGGTTACCGCGGCGTCGGGCACCGCCAGTTCGAGCCTCGTGAATCTGGCTCCAGGAGCGACGCTGGGCAACTACCGCATTCTCGCAACGCTCGGCGAAGGCGGCATGGGCGTGGTGCTCAAAGCGCAGCACGTTCGCATGGAGCGGATCGTGGCCCTCAAGGTGCTTCGGGGTCAAGCAACCGAGTCGCCCGCCGCGATCAAACGATTCCAGCAGGAAGTCAAGGCGGCCGCGCGGCTCGTTCATCCCAACATCGTGACCGCCTACGACGCCGATGAGGTTCAGGGAGTGCATTTCCTGGTGATGGAGTTTGTCGACGGCCAAAACTTGGCCGACTACTTGGCTGCCCGCGGCCGGCTGGAACTCACCCAGACCATCGACTTCATCACGCAGACCGCGACCGGGTTGGCGTACGCCCATAGCAAGGGGATCGTGCATCGCGATATCAAGCCCGGCAATCTCCTGGTCGACAAGGAAGGCGTGATCAAAATCCTCGACATGGGACTCGCGTCGATTCGCGAACCCCGCGAGGGATCGGATGCGGCATCCACCGACTTGCAGGCCGACGTGACTCAAGCCAATCAACTGCTGGGCACATTCGACTACATGCCGCCGGAACAGGCCGAGGACCCGCGAAAGGTCGATCCGCGAGCGGACATCTATAGCCTTGGTTGTACCCTGTACCGGCTTCTCAGTGGCCAACTTCCCTATCGTGGCGACTCGCCAATCAAAAAGATCCTCGCGCATCGCGACCATCCGATTCCTTCCTTGAAGGAAGCTCGGGCCGATATCCCGGGCGAGGTCGATCGGATCACCCAGAAAATGATGGCGAAGCGGGCCGAGGATCGATACCAAACCATGGCGGAACTGCTTGCCGACCTGGATGGATGCCTGACTCGACGCCTCCACGATCCGCGCGGTGGCGGCTGGAACGCTCCTGGCCAACGATCGGGACCAGGGACCGGCAGCGGGAAAACAGCGACCAAATTCGCGGGCGGCGACGGGATGCCGGGGCCGGCCGATGGCTCGCTGCGCGGAGCGGGCGAAGGACCGCTTGTCATCAAGCCGTCGAACGCGACCGATGACGACGACGACTTCGGGTTCAACCTCGCGCCTGCCGAAGGCATGGGCGAGGAACGCTATTTTTGGCAGTGCATGGGCCAGGAAGTTGGCCCGTTCACCCTGCGGCAACTACGCGCCAAAAAGCTCGGCCCCGAGGAACTGGTGCGGCGCGAAAACGGCCGTCAGTGGGTGCGCGCCATCGAGATCGCTGGACTCTTCTAAACGCCCGATCGTCCAGTTTGGCCCTCAAGCGTCCTGAAAGGCCCCCACGCGTCCCGCGAGGCCCACAATCGTTCACTTAGGCCCCCGCGCGTCCGTCTGGCACGTCCAGCGGTTCCCATTCCGCCTGAAAATGCGTTAACGCGTGCCGCGGGTCCATGTTGAACAGAGTTCGCCCTTCGGCGAGCCACTCGCTGTTCACCCAGCGGAACACGGCTGTCGCGGCCCGCGGCGTGCCAACATTCGGATTGTTCTCCATCCCGCCGCCTTCCACCGCTTGGAAACGCACACACAAACCGACCAGTCCCATCAGTTCGCCGCTGGTCCGGTCGCGGGCCCACATGACGGGCGTTTCGAAATCGCAATCCGCCCACGTCAATCCGCGCGGCTTGCCGCTCGCCGCCGCCGCCGCCACAAACCGCGCTTCGAGATGTTCACGGCAGCGCGAGAACTCGGTTTGCGCCTTCCGCAGTTCATCCGGCCGTACGGCTCCCAGAGGAACTCCACGACCCGCGCGACTCGCCTCGCCGCCCGCGGACCGACCGGCGGGAAGTCTGCCCTCACGAGCCATCTTCTGCCAGACAATCACGGCCGAAATGACGAATCCGACGACCGTCAACGCCACGCCACTGATCGCCAACCAAATCCACGAGCCCACCACCATTCACCGCCTTCCGCAACAACAACCCCAAGTGGCTATCCCACCACAATCCATCACGAAGCACTGGTGAACGAACGCCACCGACAACGATCCCCACACGGCGCCAACCCGAGCCGACCCTTGGACGGCGACATCTTTCACCGTGAAGGCAGCCATAGCCCCGATAGCCCTAGTAGCCGCGCGATAGCCGAAAAAAAGGTCCATCCGGGATTCGTGTGGGTCCCGCCGAAGATTTGTGCCTCGCCGAAGATTCGTGCCTCGCCCAACTCCCGAACCACGGCCCTAGCCGGCCCGGCGCAAGCCGCCCCCTGCGACTCCTGCGATGGCGACCCACACGAAAACCCTGAAGGACCCAAAAAAACGCGCCCTGAGGCGATTCTAGGCATGCAGTCCCATTCCGCAAACTGTCTTCGTCGCGCCGTCGTCCACATGACCGAAAGTTCACATGACCGAAAGTCCACATGACCGAAAGTCCGCATGACCGAAAGTCCGCAGGGCTGCAAGCCTGAACGTCCGAGGCGCACGTTTGATCGATCGCCTCATGTGCGAACACGCCGCCCATCCGCTACAACAAGGACGACACATGGTGGGCATTCCCCACCGAGCTCCCGAGTTCCGGATCGACGGTCCCGACGCGATGTCCTCATCCCCTTCTCCCGCTCCCGATGTCAACTTGGCCTGTCCCGGCTGCGCGGTGGAACTGCGAGTGCCAGCGACGGTCGCTCATCGGCGCATTCAATGTCCGGCGTGCGCTCTGGTTTTTGATGGCACCCAGGCCGCTCAGGCCAGCAAGCCGCCGAGCGTCGAGGCCGAAACTGTCGAGTCCCACGACAGCGATCCAGGTTTCATCCAGTCGCGCATAAATAGTAGCCAGCGCACCAATGCAAGTGCCGTCGATGCGGTTGCCGTCGATGCGGTTGCTGTCGATGTGGTTGCTGTCGATTCGAATGTTATCGATGCGAATACCGTCGATGCGAGTGTCGTCGATGCGAATATCGTCGACGCGAGTGTCGTTGATCGCTCGAAGGGGCTCCAAGGCGGCTTCCCGACGCTGCCCAGCGAGACTCAGTGGCGACTGCGAACTCCGGAAATGATCGACTACGGACCGGTGACGGCGGCAACGCTCGAAAGCTGGGTGCGCGAGGGGCGAGTGACGGGCGACTGCGAGCTTCGGCCGGAAGAGGAAGCTCGCTGGCGGCGAGCGGACTCGCTTTTTACCGTACTCAGCGAGCCCCTGCCGCTGGTCCATCAAACTAACTACCCCTCAACCGTCCCAGCCGTCTCCATCTTCGTCCAACCAACCGCCCCGCCCCGGGCGGAATCGCTCCCGCCAAGCGTTCCGAAGCAAGTTGAATTTGTCGAGCTCGCTCCCCATCGCGGCCCGTTCATTCTGATCTTGGGAATCCTGAGTCTCGTTGCCCCCTGTCCGCTTTTCAGCATCCCAGCCTGGGTGATGGGCTCGACGGACTTCGAAGAGATCTCTCGGGGACGGATGGACCCGGCCGGACTGACCCTCACCCGGATCGGAAAACGGCTGGGAATGTGGACGTCGATTGCTTGGATCACGCTGGCGGCCGCCACGACCATCGGCATGCTTTACGCGGCGGCGATTTAGCCGCCACGTAGTTGGCTTCCTGTCGAACTAAGCGACTTCAGGCAGTTCGAACCCTTGGCGATACTCGCGCGTGAACAGCTTGTTCGCCTCGGGATCGCTCGATCGTTCCGTCTTGGGATCGATCTCCAGCGCCGCGCCCACTATCCATTTGGTTTGGTTGTAATCGATCGTGTGCTCGCCGAGATACGATTCCAGGCTGGCGAACGTGTCGGCAACCTGTTTTTGCTCGACAACTTTCGTCGGCCGCGAACCGGCGGCAACCGGAGCGCCGCGACGCAGCGACACGTTGCCCAGATGTGCCAACGCGCTCGAAAGGTGCCCGTCCTCGATGTCCAAATGCAGGTCTTTGTGATTGCGGCTACGGACCGCCTTGAGGAAATTCGCGAAGTGTGCCTGGTACTCGCCACCGCTCCACTTGCCCAATTCCTTGCCGTCGTAATCGAAGGCCACACCCGAAGTGTAGTTCAGTCCGATCGCGTACCCGTGCTCGCCGTACCACACATTCATCGCCCCGTTGAACCCCTTGGTGTTCAGCCCCAAGGTGATCGGCGACTTGATGGGCAATCCGCGGACATCGGAAATCAGGAGCGCGTCGTCCCACTCGTAGACGGTCACTTGGCAATTCGCCACCTCGGCATCGTCAACGTAGCCCAGCCGTCCACCCACGCTGACCACGCGCCGGGGCAATTCCTGCTTGCCCAAGCCCCAGCGGGCCTTGTCAAGCTCATGCGGGTTCTGATTGGCGATGTCGCCGCCGCCCGTGGCGAAGAACCAGTGCCAGTCGTAATGCAGCCGCTTGCGTTTCGGCACCTCCAACGGCGCCGGGCCGCACCACAGGTTGAAGTCGAGCCCGTTCGGGATCGGCGCCGGAGTTCCCGTGAGACCGATGCTGCCGCGCTGGCGATAGCAAATCGCCCGCGCCACGTTGATCTTTCCAAGCTTTCCACCGAGCACAAAATCGAGCGTCGCGCGCATGCCGGGCATGCTGCGGCTCTGCACGCCCATCTGGCACATGCGGCCCAGCTTCCGGGCCCATTGCGTCATCACTCGGCCTTCATGAACCGTATGGCTGCACGGCTTCTCGACATACACATCCTTCCCCGACTGCATCGCCCACACGGCCATCAAAGCATGCCAGTGATTCGGCGTGGCGATCGAAACCGCGTCGATCGTCTTATCCTCGAGCAGTTTGCGGACGTCCTGTTCGTAACGGGGCTTTCGCGGCAGATCTTTGAAACGCCCCTCGTGTTTCGCATACGCCGCCGGATCGCAATCGCAAATCGCCACGACCTCGACGCCCGGATTGCGCAGCCATTCGCCCAAGTG
This sequence comes from uncultured Planctomycetaceae bacterium, assembly GCA_903921945.1. Taxonomy (GTDB): domain Bacteria; phylum Planctomycetota; class Planctomycetia; order Pirellulales; family Pirellulaceae; genus CAIXSC01. Next base: position 14,971 of record CAIXSC010000614.1, on the reverse strand, counting down.
AGCGCCGCCCTGACCGTTCACCCCGATCACCGCCACGCGCACCTTGTCGTTCGGTCCAACCGGCTTGGTCGACTCGGCGTCCTCCGCCTGCAGCGGCCGAAATCCGGGCGCCGACAACGCGGCCACCGCGGACGCCGCCAAAGATTGATCCAGGAACAAACGACGGGACAGTTTCATCGGGAATTCCTCGCAGCCAAGTTACGGCCCAGCCGATCGCCGAGCCTCCGTGGATATCCGCCGGCACCCTGCCGGACGGACCGCGAGTTTAGACCGAAATTTTTGGGTCCGCAAAGGCAAAAACTCGTGGAATCCAGCCGTGGATTTTAGTAATCGGCGACCGAGCCATCCTTGAGCGTCGCTCCGGGCCATTTGTACTTCTGGGGCTTCTTCGACTCCTCCGCCAATCGCGGCTCGTCGACTTCCACCCCCAGCCCCGGTCCCGGCGGCAGACCAATGTAGCCGTCCGCGTCATACGCGAACTCCATGCGAGTCACCCCGGGCAAATTGAAACCGGCGTTTTGCGGGTAGAACTCGTGGATCAACAACAGGGGAATCGAGGCCGCCACGTGCAAGCTGGCCGCGATCCCGAGAAAAGTCGCCGTGCAGTGGGGCGCGAGCGGCACGTAGTAAGACTCGGCGAGTATCGCGATCTTGCGCATCTGGCTGATCCCGCCCGTGTGGCAACAGTCCGGTTGCAACACATCGATGCACCGCTCGTGCAAGTACGGAATCACTTCGTAGATCGTCCGATCCCGTTCGCCTGTGGCGAGCGGGATGTCGATCTTCTCCTTCAGCCGCTTGAAGATTTCAATGTTGCCCGGCACACCCGGTTCCTCGATGAATAACACGTCATACGGCTGGATCGCGGCGGCAAGCTGGATCAAGGTCGCTGGCGGCACGGCCGAGTGGGCGTCGAACATCACGGCCCCGGTCGGACCCACTTTCTCGCGAGCCGCCTTGATCGCCTTCACCATCCGATCGATGTCAGCGGGCGTTCCCGAATGCTCGTAGATACCGTGCGGCGGCACCTTTTGAGCCTGCGGCGTGTGATACACGCGGATCCGGTCGCGGGTCGGCCCGCCCAGCAGCCGATAAACGGGCGTGTTCCAAAGCTTGCCCGCGATATCCCACAACGCGATGTCAATCGCCGCCATCGCGTGAATCAGAATCGCCCCGCCGCGAATGTCCCGGTGCGCGCGAAACATTTTCTGCCACAGATGCTCGATCCGCGTCGGATTCTCGCCGTCGATCAACTCGAACAGCGATTCCACCAACACCTTGCCGACCCGCGGATCGGTGCCTTTCACATCGCCCCAACCGGCGATGCCATGATTGGTCTCGATCTTGACGTACACCACCGGCCCAACCCAGTAGGTCTTCAGCCCGGTGATACGGATGCTGGATGAGCGGTCGACGACCTGCGCGCCGGCCGCGTCCTGGGCCGCAACGGCGTGGTTCGCGATCGCGAAACCTGCCGCGGCGGCACCCAACGAGTGAAACAGGTCGCGGCGCCCCAATCGTGGCGACTCGGGGCGGTTAGCGGAATGATCTGGCATGTCACGACACTCCTCATGGGGCGGGTGGAACGGGTCGGAAAATCGCAGCGGCTGCCAACGGAGTTCTTCGTTCGCCTTCGAAGCCAGCGCGGCTAGAGGATACAATCCGATTCCATGCACGCGAAATCACCATCCCCCAGCCTCACGACTTCGTCTCGCTCCTTCCCACCATGCGGCAGTCGCGCTGCCGACTGGCGTCTCGTCATCCTCAGCTTCATCGCCGCAGGGTTGGCTGGCGCCCCGATCTCGCGCATCACCGCCCCTCGCGTAGCGCTCGCGACAGCCGAGGAAACGCCCGGTCCGAAAGCGCCCACCGAGCCAGCGACGGCGAAGCCACCCCCTTCCGAGAAGCTACCTTCCGAGAAGCTACCTTCCGAGAAGCCTCCTTCCGAAAAGCCTCCTTCCGAAAAGCCTCCTTCCGAGAAGCCTCCTTCCGAGAAGCCTCCTTCCGAAAAGCCCACTTCCGAGAAACCCACAGCCGAGAAAACCTCAGCCGAGAAACCCTCAGCCGAAAAGTCATCGACCGAAACCGCGACGCGCCGCGCGCTCCCGCTCGATGACTGGCGCGACTTGATCGCGCGTTACTGTGTCGATTGCCACGGCGCCGCGAACCGGCAGGCCAATCTGCGTTTGGACCAACTGGCTTTCGCGCTGGAAGCGGACACGCCCCAGGCGTCCACCGAGCGGGCCATCTGGTGGAAGGTGCTCGACCGCGTGCGCGCTGGTGAAATGCCGCCCGCCAGCGCGACCGCGCCCGACCCTGCCATGCTCGAGACTCCCTTGCAAACGCTGGCCGACGAGTTGCGACGCGTGGAGCGTCAGCGCCGCGCCGTCGCCGGCCGCGTCTCGCTGCGGCGTTTAAACCGCAATGAATACGAGAATACAATCAACGACTTGCTCGGAGTCCGCGCGAAACTGCGCGACTCGTTGCCGCTGGATGGCGTGGCGGATGGCTTCGACAACGCCAGCGCCGCCAACCACACCTCGTCGTTCCTGCTCGAAAAATACCTTGAGTCGGCCGACACCGCCTTGGAGTTGGCGATCGCGAACCGTCCCGTGCCGCCTCCATCGGCGAGCAAGCGTTACAGCTTGAAAGACGGCCATCCCGTGCGCAACACCACCGAAGACGTCTACCGTTTCGGCGACGATGGTGAGGTCACCTGTTTCTGCTCATCCGAGTGGCATAACGTCAGCGTGTCGCCGTTTTATCCCTCGGAAGCCGGACTCTATCGCTTCCGCATCGCCGCCTCGGCCGTTCAAAGCGATGGCAAACCGGTAACCTTTCGTGTCACCGCCAGCGGCGCCCGGCTAACGGGCAAGAGCGGCCTGATTGGCTACTTCGATGCGCTGCCGGGCGAACCGAAGGTCTTCGAGTTCGAACGCTGGATGGAACCGCGGACCACCATCAGCGTCTTGCCCTACGGACTGGCGCACGCGAACACCGTGAAGCAACAGGGAGGCAAGGCCTGGCAAGGCCCAGGACTGTCCGTCCGCTACGTCGAGATCGAAGGACCGCTCAATGCCGAATGGCCGCCGGCCAGCCATCGCCGCCTCTTTGGCGATCTCCCACGGCGGCCCGCCGGCGTGCCGAACTTCCGCGACCGCGTCGAGGTCGTCTCCGAAGCGTCGCGTACCGACGCCGAGCGACTCCTCGTGTCGTTTCTGCGCCCTGCTTTTCGCCGAGCGGTTCGTTCCGAAGACGCCGCACCGTTTATCGCGATCGTCGAGCAGCGACTCGCGGCCGGGGCGACGTTCGAGCAGGCGATGCGCGCGGCTTACAAAGGTGTGTTGGTCGCGCCCGAGTTTCTCTTCCTCAGGGAGAGTCCTGGCAAACTGGATGACGCCGCCCTGGCGGCGCGTCTGAGTTATTTCCTGTGGAGCAGTCTGCCGGACGACGAGTTGCTCGACTTGGCCGAACGCGGCAAGCTCGGCGATCCAGACACGCTGCGCCGTCAAGTTGAACGACTGCTCAACCATCCCCGCGCGGCCGCCTTCACCGAAAACTTCGCCGGCCAATGGCTCGGCCTGCGCGACATCGACGCGACAGAGCCCAGCCACCTGCTCTATCCCGAATTCGATCATCTGCTCAAGGTGTCGATGATCCGGGAAACGGAACTTTATTTTGAAGAACTACTGCGCCACGACCTCGGTGTCGCGCGTTTCATCGACGCCGACTTCACCTTCCTTAATGGCCGATTGGCCCGGCATTACGGCATCGAAGGCCCGACGGGCTGGGAATTCCAACGCTTTCCCCTGCCCGCGGATAGTCCGCGCGGCGGCCTGTTGACCATGGCCAGCGTGCTCAAAGTCACCTCCAATGGCACGACAACGTCGCCTGTCATTCGCGGCGCGTGGGTGCTCGACCGAATCCTCGGCACGCCGGCGCCTCCTCCACCCGAGAACGTCGCGGCGATCGATCCTGACATCCGTGGCGCGTCGACCATTCGCGAGCAACTGGCCAAGCATCGCGCTGACGCATCCTGTGCCGTTTGCCATCGACGGATCGATCCACCCGGCTTCGCCTTGGAGAGCTTCGACTGTATCGGCGGCTGGCGCGATCGCTACCGCGTCACAGGCAACGGCGATCCGGTGACCGTGGATGGCCGCCGCATGCCGTACCATCGGGGCAAGGCGGTTGATCCGACGGGTGAATGGATAGACGGTTCGCAGTTCGCCAACGTCCGCGAATGGAAGCGTCTGTTGATCAAGGAAGAAGCTGTGCTTGCCCGGGCCTTCGTGAGCCGACTTATTGCGTACGGCACCGGCCGGGCACCGACCCGTGCCGACCAAGAGGAAGTCGCCGCCATCGCGGACAAAACGCGGGCCGGCAGCTACGGTGTTCGCTCGTTGATTCACGAGGTGGTGCAGAGCGACCTGTTCAGACACAAATGACCGCCTTCCCCGCCCGTTTTGGAACCATGGCCATGCCACCAGACGACTCGCCCCATCCACCATCCCGCCGTGCCACCACGGGTTTTCGCCCCGGCCGTCGCCGGCTGTTGCGAGCCGGTGGTGTCGCGCTCGCGTTGCCGCTCCTCGATTCGCTTTCGCTCCGCCCTTGCCGGGGAGATTCCCCGGAGCCCGCGCCGCGGCGCATGGTGTTCATCAATACGCCGCTGGGCTTGCACCCGCCGTTTTTCTTCCCGGAGACGGCCGGTCGCGATTACGCGTTGTCTCCGTATTTGGAGGTGTTCCAGGAGTTTCGTGAAGATTTCACGGTCATCTCCGGTCTCGCGCACCCTGATGTCGGTCCCAGCCACGATTCGAACTACAGTTTCCTGACCGCCGCCCCGCACCCAGAGCGTCGCGCGGGCTTCAAGAACAGCGTATCGGTCGATCAAGTGGCGGCGGAGCATTTATTCGGCGCCACTCGGTTTCCATCGCTGGCGCTGTCCTGCGAAGGCTTTGGGCTGTCCTGGACCCGCAGCGGCGCGCCGGTGCCCACCGAGTCATGGCCGTCGAGCGTCTTCGCGAAACTTTTCCTCGAGGGGCGCCCCGAGGAAGTCGCCGCGCGGGCCCGGCAACTCGCCGATGGCCGAAGCGTGCTCGACGCCGTCCGGTTGGAAGCGCGCCGCCTGCAACGCGACGCGAGCCCCGTCGATCGGGAAAAGCTCGACGAGTATTTCACAAGCATTCGCGAACTCGAACAGCGTCTCGAGCAACTGGAGGCTTGGTCGCGCCGCCCCAAACCCAAGGTCGACGTCAAGCCGCCGGTGAATGTCGCCAACAGCGCCGACCTCGTGGGTAAATCCCGAGTCTGGTTCGATCTTGTCCACCTCGCCTTGCAAACCGATTCGACGCGGGTCATCACCTTGCAACTGTTGGGAACCAGCAGCGTCCCGCCGATCGCCGGTGTGAATCAAGGGCATCATGACTTGTCGCATCACGGCCGCGACCCCGCCAAAATCGCCCAGCTAAAAACGTTGGAAATCGAAAAGCTGAAGACGCTGCGGGATTTCCTCGGGCAGCTTCGGTCCACGCGCGAAGCGGATGGAACGCTGCTCGACCGCACCATGGTCTTCTTCAGCAGCAATCTCGGGGACGCGGGCAAGCACAGCGTCAAGAATCTGCCCGTGATGTTCGCGGGCGGCGGCTTTCGCCATGGCCAGCATTTGGCATTCGACGAAAACAACCATCCGCCACTCTGCAACTTGTTCGTCAGTATGTTGCAGCGGCTGGGCGTGGAAACAGACCGATTCGCCTCCAGCACCGGCACACTCACGGGATTGCAGCCGGTTGGCTAGCGCCGATCCTAACCGGTTCGCGTCAAGGGGCGACGCTATCGCTTGCCATGCGATCGCGTGTTCCGTTCAATGTGACAAGGGCAGAACGCGGCAGTTGGCAACGCCGGGGAGGGAAAGCATGACCCGAGCACGAGGTTGTACCGTCCGATCAATGTCCACGTCGGGGATCGTCAGGTGGCGATGTCCGTCACCGACTCTCCGAAAGTTCTCCAAGTTGGCCTTCGCGGTTTGCGTCGGTATCGGCGTGCTTGCCAGCGGCAGCCTCTTGGTCACCGCTGCGGATCCGCCGGCGGCGACTCCCGTGAACGCGAACGGGCCGAAGGCAGACACGCCGTCTCCTCGCGTCCCCTGGACCACCTCGCGCATCACCGGCTCCCCCGAGGCGCCACCGCCGTTCGTGGTCCCGCGAGTCTTCTCGTCGGCGAAATTCAAAGAGCCGGTGTTCATCGTGTGGTCGCCGAAGCTTGGACGCTACTTGGTCGGCGAACGGCGCGGCGCGATCTACTCGCTGGCGCCCGGCGAAGACTCGCTGCCCGAACTCGCGTTCGACTTGACGGCCGAACTGAACAAGTCCACATGGCCGGCCAATGCGGGCCGAGTCGAGGCGGTGTATGCCTTGGCGTTCCATCCGCGTTTCGCGGAGAACCGCTGGTGCTACGTCTGTTACACGCTGGCGCACCAAGAAAAGAAATCTCCCAACCTGGCGGACGGCACTCGGATCGCGCGGTTTCGCGTCTCGGATACAACCCCGCCGAAGCTCGAAGCGGCCAGCGAAGAGGTGGTGTTGACTTGGGAACAGGGCGGTCACAACGGCTGCGAGCTGCTCTTTGGACCGGACGGTTTTCTCTACATTTCCACAGGCGATGGCCGGCCACCCAATCCACCCGACCCACTCCACACGGGCCAGGACATCACCGATCTGTTGTCGTCGGTGTTGCGCATCGATGTCGATCGCCGCGACGCCGGTCGCAATTACGCGATCCCGCCGGACAATCCTTTCCTCGGACTGTCGATCGAAGGCCGCCCCGCTCGCCCGGAAATCTGGGCTTACGGCTTTCGCAACCCGTGGCGGATGAGCTTCGACCGCGTGACCGGCCAACTGTGGCTCGGCGATGTCGGCTGGGAACTGTGGGAAATGGTGCATCGTGTCGAGCGTGGCGGCAACTACGGCTGGAGCGCCGTCGAAGGCCGCCAGCCGATCCATCAAGCGGACAGCCCGGGACCGTCGCCCATTCGACCGCCACTCCTTGAATTGCCCCACACGATCGCCGCGAGCATCACGGGCGGATTCGTCTATCGCGGCAAGCGATTTCCCGAGCTGGCCGGGGCCTATGTCTTCGGCGATTGGGAGTTTCGACGGTTGTGGGCCGCGCGGTTCGACGGCGACCGCTTGGTGTCGCTCGACGAAATCACGCGTCCGACGGTGCGTGTCGCGTCCTTTGGCGAGGACGCCGACGGCGAACTCATGCTGCTCGATTACGACACCGGCTTCGTTCACACGCTGGCACGCAACAACGGCCAGGGCCAAAACAAAGATTTTCCACGCACGCTGTCGGCGACGGGCTTGTTCGTGGGCGTGAAAGACCAGCAACCGGCCGCTGGCGTTGTTCCCTACGCCATCAATTCGCCGCGCTGGCACGATGGTGCCACCGCCCAACGTTGGCTCGGCCTGCCCGGCCAAACCGGCATCGCCGTCTATCCGGGCGACGGCAAGCCGATGCCGAGCCAAGTGTATTGGCATAACTTCCGGCTCCATTTCCCGCAGGATGCGGTGCTCGCGAAAACTTTGTCGATCGAACGCGTCGCCGGCGATCCCGCATCCAGCCGGCCGGTCGAAACGCAGGTTTTGCACTTCGACGGCGCCGATTGGCGGGCCTACTCCTACGCGTGGCGGGAAGACGGAAGCGACGCCGATTTGATGCCGGCGAACGGCGGCGAACGCTCGATCGCGATCCGCGATCCGCGCCATCCGGCCGGCCAACGCCAATGGCTCTGGCGGTTTCACGACCGCACGCAATGCCTGCAGTGCCACAGTCAATGGCCGCAATACGCCATCGGTTTCAGCCTGCCGCAGCTTAACCGCGAACTGCCCGCGCCGTCCGGCACAACGGCCAACCAGTTGATATCGCTCGCCGCGACCGGACACCTCGTCCGTCGAGCACTCGACAACGCGCCCCAGCCGCCGTTTGATTCCGCGCTGGTTAAGGCCGAGGATCGACTCGCGGATCCATTCGATCCAACGGCGCCGCTTGACGCCCGTGCTCGTTCCTATCTTCACGCGAATTGCTCGCACTGCCATCGCTTCAACGGCGGCGGCATCGTCGGCTTGGATCTGCTGCCCAAAAAGAAGTTGGCGGAGACCCGCTTGCTCGAATCGCCAATACGCGGCGATTTCGGTTTGCCCAACGCGCGGATTGTCGCGCCGGGCGATCCCGAAAGAAGCACGCTTTACTTCCGCATGGCGAAGTTTGGACGAGATCGAATGCCGCATGTCGGCGCCGAATTGCCAGACGAGGCGGGCTTGCGACTCATCGAAAACTGGATCGCCAGCTTGACGGTCGACGGAGCCAACACAACCAAGGTTCCCGCCGAGACCGCACCGTCGCGGTCCGCGTCCGATGCGACCGCGATGACAACCGAGCAACTCGCGGCCGATCCTCGGCGAGCCATGCGATGGGCTCGCCAGCTTGGTCGCGATGAGCTCGCCGGTGTCGACCGTACCCGCTTGTTGGATGCCGCGCGAAAACTGGAAGCGGGCGCCATTCGCGATCTATTCGAAGGCTTCCTGCCCGAGGACGCTAGCGAGCGCAAACTCGGGCCAAGACCCCGGCCCGAGACGATCACGGCTTTGGTCGGAGACGCGGCCCGCGGCAAAACGCTCTTCGCCAGCCAATCGTCGAAATGCGCGGCGTGCCACAAGGTGGGAACCGAGGGTGTCAACCTCGGCCCGGAATTGACGCGCATCGCGGCGAAACGCAACTCCGCCGAGTTACTCGACAGCCTGCTGAATCCGTCACGGACCGTCGAACCGGCCTACGCGGCGTATCAAGCACTGACGACGGACGGTCGATCGATCGCCGGACTGCTCGTCCGTCGCACCAAGGACGAAGTCGTGCTTCGTGATCCGCAGAACAAGGAGATCGCTATGGCGGCCAGCGACGTCGAGCGACTGAACGTCTCGCGTGTGTCGCTGATGCCGGACGGTTTGCTCGCCGGCTTCACACCGCAACAGGCCGCCGACCTGCTAGCCTACCTGTCCAGCCTGCGATAGAGATGCGGGCGGACCGCTTAAGAACGTTGCGGAAATGACTCGCACTGGCGGTCAGCGAAACATCGCGTCAGGAGAATTTCCACCAACGCTGACCAAGAACTCCTACAGAGCAAGCGGGCTCGCGAAAGAATGGCGAGCCGCTTGCTTCGGTCCATGATCATCGCAGTGGTGGTGCTAGTCGGCGGACAACTCGAAATTCGCGGTGTTGTCGCCGGCCTTGACGTCCACGGTCAAGCCACTTTGGGCCGGATCGAGATACTTGGCGGGCACGCCTCCAGTCGCATCCATCGCTTTGCCAGACATGGCCGCCTTCATCGCCTCCTCGGGCGACTGTGACGTTGCCGGCGGCACAATGCTGACCCGGTAGGAGCCCACTGGAATCCCCTCCGACAACTTGTAGGCTCCGCTCGCATCGATCGTCGCGCTGCCACCTCCAGTACCACCCGAAAACGCGACCGTGCAACCAGCCGGTAACGATCCCGCCTTCAGTGTGACTTTGCCCTGCAAATTACCCCTCGCGACTCCATCGCCACCGCCGCAACCGGTGAATGCGACCGAGGCAAGGACCATCGTACCGTATGCCAAAAATGTTCTGCGACTGTTCATATTCATTGCCGAAAAGAGCCTCGAGTGAGAGTGGTAGATACCGAGCCAATCGTTACCAGTTGGGCAACACTTGGCCATCGTCACGAGTCGCGACCCGCAACAGCGTCAGCATGTCCGTGGTCGACGATACGAACCGGACGCTTCCATCCAACATGCAGCACATGACCCCGCCAGGATGAGCCGACAACAGCGGGTTGTTGTTTCCCTTGTTGTCAAACACCCCAGGCAGGTTGAAACTGCGGTTAAAGTTAACCGGATAGCGGATCGTCGTGAGGTTGAAGGTGCGTTCTCCCCCGTAACCGGCGTCTGTGCCGCCTGAACCGGTTCCCATGATCCAGCCGTGGGGGAAACCTTGATCGACACGCCGGCGAGTCACATTGTTTTCGAGTGCGAAATTCGAAGTTTCGCCAATGATCATCACGTTTGAGGTGCCGTCGGTCGCCGAAGCCATGTTCAATGACTGGTTGGGCACCAGCATGCCTCCGCTCGAAGTGATGCCCGTCGCGGCGCCACCGCCGCAGCATCCCTGACCCACGCGGACTCGGCTTTCAGTGAAACCTTGGAACGGCGACGGATGCGTTGGCGAAACCGCGCCCGAGATGCCCACGTACGACGGCATCAACTGCTGAACGGTGGGCGTTCCGTTCGTTCCCGAGTCATGAAACACGGGAATCGGGCTGGAAGGGCAGAGCATCCACCCAATTCGCAGATTGGTCACCAACACGGCGTTGTTTGGATTTTGATGCGTCCAGCCGTTGTTGTTGGAGCGATGGTCAAAACGATCGAAAACGGCGGTCTGCTCAGCGAACGGCAAAAGCCCCACGAAGAAAGATGGCCCCCAGCCACCTTGCGCTCGCACGCCGAACGGCATGTTGTTATTCGTATCGTGGTAGTTATGCAGCGCTAACCCCATCTGCTTCATGTTGTTGCTGCAACTCGAACGGCGGGCCGCCTCCCGTGCCGCTTGCACGGCGGGTAATAACAACGCCACCAGGACGCCAATGATGGCAATCACCACGAGTAGCTCAACAAGGGTGAAGCCGGATCGACTCCATCGACGAGACATCGAAGACCTCCGAATGGATAGAAAAAAACGAACAAGCTGGGGATACGCTCACGAGAATGGCGAGAAAGCGGCCATTGGCGACCCGCACCGACGCTACGGTGGCCCATAAGCCCGAAAGTGTCAAGAGATTAACGCGACCAACCACCCATATTCGGTGGACTACGGGCGATCATCCGCCCCCCCTCTACCAAGGTCAACACGACGTTCACGGGCAATGCTGTGAAAACATCCGTGTGTCCGCCGCGCCAGCGCACCACGAGCCGATCGACTTGTTGAGCATCGCTAAGTCCAAATGTGACAAGACTTTGGTTACGGGCAGCGAAGCCATCGCCGGCGGTCAATTGCCGACGCCAGGAACGGCCTGCGGCGGTCAATTCGATCCACGTGCCAGTTGCGTCGCGCTCGCCAGAAACGCCAACCAATCGAATCGATAGAAAATTTCCCGCTTGCTTCGTGCGGTTTTCCAACAGCGCGGGTGGTGCGTCCACATGCGTCGCGCAGAAGTCTTCCCGGCCGTCGCGATTCCAGTCCAAACGCGCTAAAGCACGCCCTAGGTGCCGCTCAGCAAAGTAAGGCCCAAGTTCCGTGGCGGGCAGTTCGACAAACCGCCCTCCACCCGCGTTCCGAAAAAATTGAGCTGGCATTTCGAAAGGGATTTTGGAGCGGCGAAAATCATTCACGTGGCCGTTCACCAGCACCAAATCCGGGTGGCCATCCAAGTCAGCGTCCAGAAACTGCGTCCCCCAACCCATCTGCTCGAAACTCGGGCCGTGCATCCCAGTCGCTCGGATCACGTCCTCGAACCGGCCGTCGCTCGTTTGCTGGTAGAACGCGTTCGGTTCGCGGTAAAAATTCGTCACGAACAGATCGAGGCGGCCATCGCCATTGGCGTCATCAACCGCGATTCCCATAGAAGCCTGGGCGCGGCCGTGCTCGTCAAAAGCCGCGCCCGCCAGCAACGCCTCCTCGACAAACCGGAGCGGACGGCCGCGTTCTCCGGGCGGATTGGCGAAGAGGAAATTGGCGGTTGTGTCATTCGCCACATAGACCCCCAACCGCCCCGAGCCATCAAAGTCGGCAACGACAAGCCCGAGGCCTTTGCCGTCAGGGACCACAATTCCCGACTCGTTGGTCGCGTCCAGGAATCGGCCATCGCCTAGATTCGCGTAGACCCGGTCCTGCTCGCCGCGAAACAGTGTCGGTCCGCACTGCACGGGAACGCCGCCGTCAAAGCAGGCCCGCTCAAACACTTCCGGACCAGCGAGATAGTTCACTACGTACAAGTCGGGTAGGCCATCGTCGTTGAAATCGCCAAACGCCGCCCCCATCGACCACGAGTCGCCCGCGGTGCCCGTTTCCGCGGTGACATCGCGAAAGGTGCCGTCGCCCAGATTGCGGTAAAAACGGTTGGCCCCGATGTTGGCCACGTAAAGGTCGGTCCAGCCATCGTTGTCAAAATCACCGGCGGTGGCCCCGCAAGAGTAATCCGGATCTCCAAGTCCAGCCTCGTTGGTCACATCCGCAAACCGGCCGTCGCCCAAGTTTCGGAACAATTGGTCGCGATGGCTCGCATGGGCCGAATTCACGGGCCAACGACAACCTTGCGTGAAGTACAAATCGGGCCAGCCATCATTGTCGTAGTCCAGCACCGCCACTCCGCCGCCGTTGAATTCAAACATGTAAGCCCGTCCCGCCTGCGGGTCCGCGCCATTCTGGAAACGGAATTCCAGCCCGGCCGTCGCTCCCACATTCGCAAACCCGATAGCGGGACGTGCTGAACCCGACGCTTGCCTTTCGAGAGCAGTTGCCGCAGGCACGAAATCCGGGACAGAACCGCGGGCTCGAAAGGCTTTTTCTGCTCCGCCATTAGCTCCCGGACGCCCTGGACCACGGACGGCCGACGAGTTGTCCGCGACTTTGCCAGCGAACGATTGCGCGGTCCGCGGCAACGGGTATCGGGAAGCGTCGAACGGTAGCGTTGAACGCGGCACTTGGCTGGCCACTCGTGCGAACTCCGAGGCCGCCCAGGCGGGGGGCTGTCGCCACGCCAACAACGTTCGGTACCAAGCCGCCGCCTCGACAGTCCGCCCAAGCGTTTCCAAGTCGCTGGCGATACGCCGAAAGACGTCGGCCCCTTCGCCGATATCCCGGAGTGCGTATTCGATCCGATTGAGCCGGCGGGCACGCTCGGCCAACGCCTGCGCGGCAACCCGTTCGCCCAGTTCTTCAAGGGTCAAACCGAGGTGATGCGTCGCTGCGGCATGATTGGGGTGGAGCGCCAACGCCTCGCCAAAACAACGAGCGGCGCCGGTATGGTCCTTTTGCCGACGCGCCCACAGCCCGAGATTCACCCATAAGTCCGGATGCGCAGGCAACTCGGCCGGCAAGTCGCGACGCCACCGCAAAAAGCCCGCGTCGTCGCCCTCATCCAGCAACAGCCGCCCGCGTCGCGCTTGAGCCTCAGACAGGAGCGGGTCGGACGCCAGCACCTCGTCCAACAAGCGTTTCGCCTTCGACAGGTCTTGGTCGCGAATCGCCTCGATCGCTTGCCCTAACTTCGGACGCGGGTCGTCGGGAACGGCTACAAGGCAGCGATCCACGAACGACTTCTCGCGCAAGGACACGGAATCGGTCGAAGCGGCCATCAACAGGTGATCGCCACCCGCTTCGCCCGACCGCAGCAGTGCGTCGAGCGGCTCCAGCGACTCAAAGGCCCGCCCCTGGATCTGCAACAAATAAGCGAGGTCACGAGCCGCATCCAGATGCGTCGGTTGGCGGACGAGCACCTGGCGCAAGAGTGGCTCGGCAGCTCGCAACCGCCCCTGTCGCAGCAGCCGATTGCCGAGCCCGTAAGCGGCCCGCACACCGACCCCAGGATGCTCGATCGGCACTCGCTCGAAATACCGAATCGAGCGCTCGTTCGCTTGCAGTTTTCGCGCGCATTCACCCGCCAGTGTCCACGCCTCGGCCGCGTCCGACGCGGCAACAGACTCGCCAGCCCACACTCCAAACCGCGCGATGGAGCCAGATACCGCGCCCCCCGTCGCATCATGAGCCGGGGACTTGGTCCGATCGCCGCTCGGCGTCGCGTGCAGACGCCGCAGATATTCATTCGCCAACTGCTCCGCGTCCGCGAACCGATCTTCCACGAACGCGTTTTCCGCCTCGCGCAGCCACTGCTTGGATCCCGGAAACAGCAACGGCCAGCCAATCACGCCGGCCCCAACAAACAATGCCACGGCGAACAGACCGCTCGCAACGATCTCCGCCCTGCCCCCAAGCGGACCGCGTTCCATCGACTTCACGCCCCTTCCTTCGTTGATCGTCGATCGCTGAACGAACCCCACACCATCAAGCCCAAGCCCAACAGCAGCGCCACGCCGGCCGCCGGGTACAGCACTTCCCGTACCCGCGGTTCGTTCGGGTAGTTCGCCATGTGAGCATGAGCGAACGCTTGTTCGGCTGTCAAAATCAACAGAGCGCCGGCGATCAATCGCATGGTTTGGTAACTACCGAAGGAAATGTGGATTCACTGGGAAGACTGGTGATGACGCAGGCAAGACGGGGCATTGCCAGCCAAGCCCGACCCTTTCAAGATGCAGGGCCACCGCCGTTTGCGGATTCCCCGCAACCGCTTTGACTATAGGCAGACTGGTTATGCCCCGCCACCACCGTGCCAACGCCGCACTCGTTCTCGCTGGCCTGCTGTGCCTGCTTTCCGCCTGCGAACGGGCGAAAAGCTCCGCGCGAACGCCGACGACGGCCACTCCTCGCGACACCACGTCAAGCGACACCACGTCCCGCGACACCACGTCAAGCGCCACGACGTCAAGCGCCACGACTTCAAGCGACACGGATTGGTTTGAAGACGCGACGCCCGCCTCTGGCATCGAATTCACCTACCGCACGGGCGTCGAAGGTAACCAATTCACGATCTTGGAAACGGTCGGTGGCGGTGTGGCGTTCATTGATTACGACTCCGATGGCGATCAAGACCTGTTTTTTCCCGGGGGCGGCATGATAGGCACCACCATGCCTGGATCCAGTCGGGCTCCCTTATCGACATCCAGCGAGTCCATCGCCGCCACATCGACCGGCAGCACTTCAACCAGTCGCACTTCGACAGGCAGCACTTCGACCAGTCGCACTTCGACAGGCAGCACTTCGAGGGGAGAAACTGCGAGGGGAGAAACTTCGCGACGCCCGGCGGTAACGATCGATGGCGCGG
>CAIXSC010000613.1 GCA_903921945.1 uncultured Planctomycetaceae bacterium | reverse complement strand
TGTCGCGGAGCCACACGCGAGGAACACCAGCGAGCCACCCCTGCGGGCCACGACGCGGCCGCCGCGAGCCAGATGCTCGGCAACGACCGGCGAATCGGGTTCACGGGAAAAATAGATGACGCCACCCTTGCACTTTTCCGCCATGGCGGCCACCGGGGGATCGTCGGCGTTAAGTACCGCGAAACCGTCCGGCAGCACCACATCCACCACCGTGCGGAGGGCTCGAACGTATTTCTCGTCCGACCCGAGCCCGCAGAGGTCGCGGCCTTCGAGCGCCCCGCACCACGTGACCACGCCAAGGTGAAGACGATCCACACCGAACCCTTCCCGCGCGATGCCGGGCACCCCGGCTTCCAGCACGGCGGCCGCGACCTGGGGATCGAGCAGCAAATTGCGAGTTCGCGTCCATTCGGACGAATCGTTTCCCGCCACCTTGCGACCGCCAGCGAAAGCCCCGGTCGCGTCCACGCGACCGACAACGCTACCGGCGCCACTCGATGCGCTGCTCAGCCCACCGGCGGATCCACCGAGTCGCCTCGCCAATAGACGCTCGATCCATCGACCGGCGGCGAGTGTGCCTCGGTGGCCGCTGATCCCGACGAGCGGAATTCGACCATTGGCGCCGGCGGGAAACAGCATTTCGACGATCGATTCGCCCACCGGCCGCGGTCGACCGGCCGTCGGTTCGATGTGCATTCGCAATCCGGGGCCGGCATTGACTTCGACGATGCCGCCGCGTTGCTCTTCCAGTGGACGGCTGATGTCCACGGCGACCACGTCCACGCCGGCGATGTCCAGGCCGACGACGCGCGCCGCCTCCACCGCCCGCGCGGCCACCTCGGGATGCACGCGGTCGGTTACATCGGTCGCGGTGCCGCCGGTGCTGAGGTTTCCGTTGCGGCGGATGAGCACGGTCGCGCCGATCGGCGGAATCGAATCCGGCGAGTAGCCTTGTTCCGCGAGCACCTCCATGCCGATCGTGTCCAGCTTGATGAAGCTCAAGACGGTCGAGTGCCCGTCGCTTCGACGCGGATCCTGGTTCACTTCGTCGACAAGCTGTGCGATTGTGGAGCGGCCGTCGCCGACGACGTGCGCCGGTTGCCGGATCGCGGCGGCGATCAACCGATTGCCGATGACCAGAAGTCGGTGGTCGAGCCCTTCAATGAACTGCTCGACCATCACGTAGCGGCTTTCCTCGCGGGCGGTGGCGTACGCTTTAAGCACTTGCTCGCGGGAACCGAGGTTGGTGGCGACGCCACGACCATGATTGCCATACTGCGGTTTGACGACGACCGGCAGTCCCAGCTGGGTGGCAGCTTGCCAAGCATCTTCGGCATCCGTCACGGGTCGTCCCATCGGCACCGGAACGGCGACAGCCCTCAACAGTTCGCGGGTCAATTCCTTGTCCTGGGCGATGGCTTCGGCGATCGCCGCCGTCCGATCGGATTCGGCGGTGCAGATCCGGCGGGCCTGAGCGCCGTGTCCCAACTGCACCAAGCTCTCCCGATTCAAGCGGCGCATCGGAATACCGCGAGCTTTGGCGGCTCGGACAATGGCCATCGTGCTGGGGCCCAGTCGCACGTCGTAGGACAGCGAGCGTAGCGATTTCAACTCGGAAGCCACATCAAAGGGCCGGTCATGCACGGCCGCCAAGCACAAGCGTCGGCCCGTTTCCAGGCACTCGCGGCCGAGCGCTTCCTCTTCAAACTGCAACGCGACCCGGTAGACGCCCTCTTCATCCAACTCCCGCGCGCGGCCATATCCGCAATCGCTTCCGGCGAGCGTTTGCAGCTCGAGCGCGACGTGTTCGAGAATGTGGGCGAGATAGGTGCCGCGTTCGAGTCTTTGGAAAAAACCGCCGCGCTCGCCGACGCTGCAGCGATGCTCGACAAGCGACGGCAGCCACGCCTTCAGCCGGTCGTTAAATCCCGGCATTTCGTCCGACGACTGGTCCTTGTACGGCCCTAGATCCAGCTCGGCCTCGAGCACCGGAAAATTGGCCCAGTAGTTCGGGCCGCGCAGCGCCCATATCCGCCGAAACTCCATGAGGACACCATCTGGCAGCGAAAGAGAGGACCCGGTTTAGACAGCGCTGGGCGGATTGGAAGCCTTCAGCGCATCTTTCAAATTCACTTCATGGGCCGCCGCGTCGGTCGACAAATGCCGCTTGAGGATTTCGACGGCGCCGTCGATCGTATCCGCTTGCAGCAACACCAAATCCCCCGGTTTGATCCGCTCGAGGACCTTTTCGACCGCGGTAGCCCATCCCTGAACGGCGACGACTTCCTTGGCCCGGCCACCCTCCGCGAGCCCCTTTTCGAAGAGCGCCGTAATCTCGCCCGGTTTGCGTCCCCGCAGATAATGGTCCTCGTAGAGAATCACCTGATCGAAGGCAGCGCCGAGCAGTCGTCCTTGATCGATCATGTCGATATCGCGGCGATCGCCAGCCGCTGAATAGACAGCGAGCCGACGGCTGGGCGGGAACAGGTCAAGCGATTCAAGCATCGCCTTGAGCGCGGACGTGTTGTGGCCATAGTCGCAAATCACGGTCGCCCCGCCGATCTTGACGAGATTGAACCGCCCGGGCGACTTTTCCAAGCTGGCCGCGAACGATTCCAACCCGTTCCGAATCACTTCCGCCGCGATCCCCAACGCCCAGGTCGCGGCGGTCGCCGCCAACACGTTTTCGACCTGGAAAAGAATCCGGCCATTGTGCGTCAGCGGAATGCGGTCGAACGACAGCAGTGGAATCTCAAGTTGGGAATCGGCCACGACGACAAAGTTGTCGCGGGCGAACACCACGCGGCCACCTTTGGCCCGGTGCGCCGCCATCACGGGATGCTCGGGATCGCGAGCGAAATAGACCACCGACCCGCGGCAGTGCTGGGCCATCTCGGCTGTCAACGGATCGTCCGCCTTGAGCACCGCCGTGCCGTCGGCCCCGACCGCGTCGACGATGGTGCGTTTCACACGGGCCAGTTCGTCGCGAGTTTCGACGCCTCCCAGTCCCAAGTGGTCGCCTTCGCCGATGTTCGTGACCACGGCCACGTCGCAGCGGTCGAACGCCAGCCCCTCGCGCAAGATGCCACCCCGGGCCGTCTCCAGCACGGCCGCCTCAAGCGTGGGGTTCATCAGCACGTTGCGGGCACTGCGCGGCCCGCTGCAATCCTCGACATCGACGCGACGGCCCGCGATAAAAATGCCATCGGTGCAGGTGTAGGCAACGCGTTTGCCCCAAGTCGCGACGATGTGCGCACACAGTCGAGTGGTCGTCGTCTTGCCATTGACCCCCGTCACGGCAATCAGCGGTATGCGGCCACTCTGTCCCGGCGGAAAGAGCCCATCGATGATCGCGCCACCGGCGCGGGCCGCGGAATCCGCCGACACGCCGCAATGATGCTCCAAGTCGGGAACCGCCAAGACGCGCGTCACACCGCGCTGCACACCATCCAACGGCGCCGCGAGATCAATCGCCGCCATGGCGTACTCGACGACGTCCAAGCCGAGCATCAGCGCCCCTTCGACCAACTGTGTAGCCAGCTCGGGATGGATCGTGCCCGTTACATCGATCCACCGAAACGCGGCCTCCCCTACCGTCGCCTCACAAGCAGCCTCGCCGGCCGGCTCCGCGGCCGTTTCGACCACCGGCACGCGTCGCACCGCGCTCACGCATCGTTGATTCGCCACCAGGATGTAATGGTCGGCGGTCGGCACCGTCTCATCCGGATCGAACATCGGCACGCCCGCCGCTTGCAACATCCGCCACACGACGTTCGGGTCGCGCATGAACCGTTCCGCGACGCCGCTGGTGCGGTCGGTAAGCGACTGGAAAACTCGACGCTGGCGAGCCCCCCAGCCAAACTGCCAAACTTCCGGATCGGGCGTTTTCATGACGGGAATCTGTCGCGACGCGGCCGCTTCCAACAACGCCGCCGTCGACGCCGGCAATCGCCACGCCACCGCGTTTTGGCGAACGTGCGCCCACGCTTCGGCCGCGTCCCAAGCCTCGCCCGCGATCACCGCTCGCGCGAAGCGTTCCGCGAAATCCAAACAGGCCCGCCCCAGACGCTCGTCCTCGAATTCCACCACCGCGACCGTCACATGCGGCTCATGCGAATCCGACCAATGAAGGTAAGCCACTCGCATTCCCAACGCACGCTGCAGTGCCAGCGTCAACTGCGAAATGACCCTGGCCAAGGAAATCGGCGCGTCAGCGTTGGACTCGCCCATTCCCAGCGCCGCACCGGCCAACCCGGTCATCCGTCCGCCAGCCCCCGACTCGGCGACGCCGTCGGAAGGAAGACTTCCGGAACCATGGCTGTCACTCACGGACACGTTGGTCGCGGCCACGTCGCTTGACGCTATCCCACTCGACGTTGTTTCACTCGACACTGTTTCACTGACGGCTCGCTCGCTCACGTCAGCTTGATCGCCACTGGCTGGGTTGCCCTTGGCAGCTTGATCGCTGACGGCAAGGTCGCTGACCGCAAGGTCACCGACGGCAAGGTCACCGACGGCAAGGTCACCGACGGCAAGGTCACCGACGGCAAGGTCACCGACGGCAAGGTCGCTGACGGCAAGGTCGCTCACCGATGAACCGGTCGTGGCCGTGGGTTCGGCGGTCGCACCAGAACCGCTCAATAGGGCATCGATCGCCGTCAATCCTGCATGCCAACGAGCCGGGTGGCGGACCGCATCCTCCATGCCCCTCTCATCCAACCAAACTTCAAACGCCGTCTTGAGGGTCCAACGATTGGGACCACGCAGAGATAGAACTTTTCGGATTTCCATAGAGCCTTGGGGGGCGTAAATGATCGCGATCGGCGGCGGCGCGAGGGCCGGGCACGACGGATTTCAAAATCAGGGTGGGTCGGCGCGGGCGGAATGATACCGAAACTCCGAAAATCGCGAATGGCCAAAAAACGCGACCCCCTATCTGGCAACCGCCGACGATTTTTTCGCCACCCGGCTGTCAAGCCGATCGACCGGCAAAGACCATGGGACCGGAACAAGGGTGGCAACTGTCGTAACGGCAACGCCAATCGGGAGAACTGGCCCATCGACGCCTCGGACGTAACGCGTTGAATTATCCGTCAAGCGAAATCTAAAAACCAGTCGCGATCACGTCGAATATTCGGATTCTTGCGGATTCACCGCCGCGCGCGAGCCTTCCTCCCGACGTATACTGCCGACGCTGGTAGTTGACCGGCCGTCTAGCTTGTGGGCCTTACCCAGTTGACCGCCAGGGTCGCGCGAATGAACGCGTCCCGGATCGATTTCCGCCGCCCCTGGTTTCGCCTCCGCCCTCGCCATCCATCGCAAACTCGATGTCGTCCAACAACTTCCAGCCGGAACTGCGACTCGTAGCCTCCCAACTGCAGGCCCGGGAGCCAGTACTCGCGGAACTTCAACTGGACCTGGACGGCCATGCCCAATTCCATCCCGAGTGGCTATGGCTCACCCACAACCGGCTACTTTCCGCGCGTAACGCCCCGCAAGGCTGGGAATGGCACATTTGGCCGCTCACGGACGAGCTTGGACTTCGCTACGTGGAAACGGGTGGAACCGGCGCGTTGGAGCTACTGGGTCCTGAACGACGCATGGCCGAATGGCGGTACACCAATGCCTGTGCCGCGGCCGTGCATCGCTTCACGCTTCAATTCGAACGCTTGGTTGCGACGTCGCTCGGGCCGGCCCAGCCAGCCACGGGCACTGACCGATCGGCAGCGGATGACGAGGGACCACGAGGGGCTATGGCCCCCAGCGAGGATCCGGACGCGGAGAGTTGCGCGAATCCCGCTGACGTCCAGGCTGACGTCCAGGCTGACGCCAGACGCGAGCCCTCGCAATCCGACGCCACCACGGTCTGCCCGCGTTGTGGCGGCATGACCAACGACGACGGTGTTTGTGCCGCCTGCGCGCCGCAATTGCAGCCGCCGCCTCGCCAAGCACTGTATCGATTGGCGCGGTTCGCGCGGCCCCGCCTCGGTTTGATCCTTTGGGGCACCGCGCTGATGGTACTCAGCACGGCGGCGGGACTTGTTCCGCCTTACATCATTGGCCCGTTTTACGACCAAGTTCTCGAACCGCTCGATGCCGGCAAACGGGTGCCAACCGGTTTGGCCGCGTGGTACCTCGGT
>CAIXSC010000612.1 GCA_903921945.1 uncultured Planctomycetaceae bacterium | reverse complement strand
GCCGCTCCCGCCCCAACCGCGCCCGCGAAACCACCGACGGTTGAGAAACAGCCAGCGCTCGGAAATCAACCCGCCGCCGAGAAACCGCCAGCCGCTGAGAAATCGCCAATCGCCGAGAAACCGCCAGCCGCCGAGAAATCGCCAAGCGCCGAGAAATCGCCAAGCGCCGAGAAATCGCCAAGCGCCGAGAAATCGCCAGCCGCCGAGAAATCGCCAGCCGTCTCGAAAGTCGATGTGCCGAAGCCGAGTTTGGACTTGGGGCCGATCGCGCTGTCCGCCGACCAAATCGCCGCGGCGGTCGTTCAACTGGGCGACGACCGCATCGCCGTCCGCGACGCCGCCACGGAACAGCTCTGGCGCGCCGGACTCGCAGCACAGCCCTCGCTCGAAGCGGCCCGCAAGCATCCGGATGGCGAGGTTCGACTGCGCGTCGAGGCGATTTTGGCCCGTTTCCGCTACGGCATCTTCGCCGACACGCCTCCCGAACTCGCCGATCAAATCAAACGGTTCCATCGGTCGGAGTTCGACGCGCGAGTCGGCGTGCTGCGAGAGCTGATCGTGGGCGGCGGAATTGCCACCGCGGCGGCGCTGGTCCGGGGCGAACCGAATCCGCAGTTGCGATCGACCATGATCCGGCAACTCGCCGAGGACATTCGCGGACCGATAGTTGGCCTCATCCGCCAAGGCCGGATCGATCAAGTCGAATTGCTGCTCGAGGCGGGTGGAACCGGCCAAGAAGCCGGCATGCTGTCGCTGGCCGCCTTTTACGCCGTGACCAGCAAGCTCGACGCCCGCATCGACTCGGCCCGAGTGGACTTCGACAAACAACCGACAGCCTCGTCGAGCCGGCTGCTGATTCATCTGCTTCGCGCCCACGGTGATCTCGACGGCGCCATCAAAGTCGCGCGCCGCGGCGACGACAAACGCTTGGTGCGAGCGCTGCTGCTGGACGCTGGCCGCTGGTCCGAGCTCGTCCCCTGGCAACGGGAACACGGGGTCGCTCCACCCCTGCCGATTGAAGTGACCAACACGAACTTGGTCCAACCGCAACTCAACGGCGCCGTCGCGCGCGTCGCCTCGCTGTCCTGCGACTTGGCGATCTCCACCCGCGCGGGCTTGGCAGCGGACGCTCAGCGGGTCGCTGGCGAACTGAAACAATTCGCCACCGAACGCCCCTTCGCCGGCGAACGCCCCGAGGAACAAGCGGTGGTCTGGGGCGCCGCCGAAGGGCTGCTCAGCAGCAACCGCAGCCAGGACGCGATCGACTTGCTGAAGCTTGTCCGTCCCACAAGCGTCTTCGAGTTGCTCGCTTATCAAAACCGCTATGACGAAGCGTTCTCCTTCGCCGGCGTCAAACCGGGCCGCCCTTTCGATCAGGCTTGGCTCGACGCGTTGCCCGTCTTTCCCGCCGGCAAGCCCGAGGACGCGGACAGCTTCACCCAGCGTTTTCAATTCGCCTCCAACGTCGCGCGGACCCTGCACGCGGTCGGCCGCACCTCGCAGGCTAAGGAATTGGTCACGCTGCTCGAACGCTTGGCTCAAGACGCGCCCGCCAAAGACCAACGAAAACGCAATCGAGTGGACCTGCTGCAGCGATTGGCGACGCTCGAATTCCGCCTCGGAATGCTCGAACCGGCTTTCGCGCACGCCGATCAAGTGGCCGGCGAGGCCAACATGCTGACATTCATCGCCTCGAACTTTTTCGGAACCCGCCAGAAAGAAGCGTTGGCGTGGCATGCCCTCATCAAGCACAAAGATCCATCGCTTCCGTTGGCCAAAGTCCTCGCTCAAATCCATCAGCTCATGCGCTGGCCGGTTCCGGCGGAAGCTACCGAGGACGAGTTCACCCGCTGGCTCGAACCGGCCGTGAGCTACGCCGCGTCGATGGAACCGAAAGCGGCTCGCGGAGCTTATCTCAGCGACTTGGCCGCGACCTTCATCGTCCGGGATTGGATCGCCCACGCCCGCAAACTGCTCGAGCCGATTGCCGCCGATTCGGCGCCCGCCGCTCAGCAACTGGCGGATCTGGATGCGGAACAAAAGAATTGGAAAGCGGCCGCCGATCGCTACGCGACCGCCTACGAACTCGACCCCACGCGGCTCGAAGCATTGATGTTGGCCGGAATCGCGAACAGCAAATTGGAGGATGGCGAGCGGCGAGCGCTGGGTGAAAAGCAGCGTTTCCAAGCCCGGCTCATCGCCACCCCCGCTCGCCTGCGACACTCGCTGGCCAAGAACCTGGCCCAGCGGGGCCACTCGGCGGAAGCCATCCAGGAATTCCGTTTAGCCGCCGCCACCAGCTTCTTCGACTCCTGGGAATCGAACGATGCCACACGGCTGCTCGGAGATGCCGTCGCCGAAACCGACCCGGGATTGGCCGCCCGCTGCTGGGACCGCAGCTTGCTAGGCCTGCTCACGCAAAACGACTTCCTCGAGGTGGAAAGTTACTTGCGAGTTCCCTTTTTGATCCAGAAGGAACGCGCGAAGGCGCTCGTGGCCGCCAAAGATTACGAAGGTGTCGCCGCCGCCGCCGCGTTAGCTTTCGCCATCGCGCCCGGCGACGTGCGGCTGCCGGAAGAACTGGTGCCGCTGCTCGACGCCGCCGGCCAACGCGAGCTGGCGGATCGCCTCTTCAAACAAACCTACGACAAGCTGTCGGCCGTCGTCGCCCAGTACCCCGAATGCCCGTTGCATCTCAACAACCTTGCCTGGATGTCCGCACGCTGCCGTCGACAACTGGATCAGGCCCTCGAACTGGCGACCCGCGCGACCAAGCTCGCGCCGTCGATGCCCAACTACCTCGATACGCTCGCCGAGGTCCATTTCCAACTCGGCGACCGCGAGTCGGCCATCCGCTGGTCCGAGCAGGCTGTGCGGATCGGCGTCCGGCAAAAGGTTTATCGTGAACAGCTGGCCCGTTTTCAAAACGAAAAACTGCCGCCATAGCCCGCTTCAACCAGTCGGCGGCTGCCAGAAAAGAACCGCCTTCGAACCGCCTTCGAACCGCCTTCGAACCGCCTTCGAACCGCTTCCCATCCGCGACCAGCTTCGCAACGTGACAAACTCTGGAAGGTCTGATTTCCACAATGACGGTCGATGAATCAGCGGGCAACGGCCCGCGAACGGTGGTGGTCACGGGCGGGACGAGCGGCTTGGGACAGGCGATCGCCGCCGCTTTCGCGAGCGCCGGGTGCGCGGTGGTCGCC
The DNA here is from genome assembly GCA_903921945.1 of uncultured Planctomycetaceae bacterium. GTDB lineage: Bacteria > Planctomycetota > Planctomycetia > Pirellulales > Pirellulaceae > CAIXSC01. Next base: position 2,662 of record CAIXSC010000612.1, on the reverse strand, counting down.
TGGGGCGTTGGCGAAGCCGAGGTGGCGGAGTGCGCGCGGCAGTTCCCCGCTTGGCGAGTCGTTTCGGGGGATGTCAGCAGCGCCGCCGACGTCGAGCGGATTCGCGCGGAGACGCCACGCTGCGACGTGCTGGTGAACGCCGCCGGAATTCTGCTGCGGCAGGGCCGCGAATTCGATATGGAAGGATTCGCGCGGGTTGTCGACGTGAACCTTACCGGCATGATGCGAGTGTCAACGGCTTTCCTTCCGTTGCTCGCGGAACGGCGGGGCGCGGTGATCAATATCGCGTCGATGCTCAGTTTTTTCGGCAGTGGCTTCGTGCCTGCTTATAGCGCCAGCAAGGGCGGAGTCGCGCAATTGACGAAGTCGCTCGCGATCGCTTGGGCCCCGCGCGGGGTCCGAGTGAACGCGATCGCGCCGGGTTGGATCCGCACTCCATTGACCGCGCCGCTTGTCGCCGACGACGTCCGCAGCCAAGCGATCCTCGACCGCACGCCGCTCGGACGGTGGGGTGAACCGGAGGATGTGGCGGGCGCCGCGTTGTTTCTCGCCTCGCCCGCCGCTTCGTTCGTGACCGGCGCCACGTTGCCGGTCGACGGCGGCTACTTAATCGCGTGAAAGATGGATCAGGGGTAACGGATGGCAACCTTCCAGCATCGGTTTGAACAGGTCGAGCAGTACTTGCATCACCGGCCACCGTACTTGATGGTCGATCGCATTGTTTCCAGCGAGCCGCAACGCGTTGTGACCGAGAAGACCGTGCGCGGCGACGAGTTCTTTTTGGCGGGCCATTTTCCCGGCGCCCCGATCTTCCCCGGCGCGATGATGCAGGAAATGGCGACGCAATCGGCCGGCATTCTGATCGCGGCTTGGCACAATCCGATGGCCGAATACAACACGGCCGACCCGCACTTCAACGAATTCGCGTTGGGGGTGTTGGTGCGAGTGCATCAGGCCCGTTACAAGAATTTCGCCCGTCCCGGCGACACGCTGGTGGCGACCGTCGAACTGGCGGAGCTTGTGGAGCCGCTCTTCGAATTCCGCGCGTCGATCGCTGTCCGCGGCCGCGAAATCATGCGGGCCGCGTTCCAATTGACCAACATCCGGTCGACGCTTCTCACCGAAGGCGCGTGACGGCGAATCCCGTTCCGGCCGCGGCGAGCGTGCCTGGCGCTGCGCGGCTGCTTGCGCGTGCTACCTAGCTGCGAGGTAGTTGAACGAATCGCGAGTGGGCGGCATCGTTTGCCGCGATGGCGTGCGTGCGGGTGCGCGTCAAAGTCATCGGGCCTTGGTTAGCTTGAGCGGTTCGCCGGAAGGCCGCAGGTGGCCCCGCGACTCGTGAAAGTTAGCGAGGAGAATCGGTGGTGGCGTGGCGTTCGGCAATTAGCGGGCGGAAATGGACGATGGAACGGCAGCCTGTTCCGCGCGGAAATCTGGCGTCTGTTCTCAAGCGGATTGAGAATCGTTTTCTCTTAACAAACCAAACCAAGCCGCCCAGTTTTCCGATATTACCCTTGTCGAGCGTTTAGCCGATTTTGCCCAGGCTGGGCACAGCGGCCATCTGATTCATTCCCTCTGACCTGACTTGGAGCGAATTGGCGTGACGACGTCTAGTCCTAGTGCTTTGGAGATTCGCGATCTGGGCGAATTGAGGCGGTATGTGGAGGGACGGATTTGCGCCCATTACCAACTGGAGAGTGGGGCGTTCACGATGACGGAGCGGTGGTTGCGACGTGGGGGTCAGCCGTGCGGGCTGTTCTTTTGCGTGCATGGGCCGCGGAGTGTGAAGTGGACGGCGATTTGGGAGATGGAGCGGAATCAGGTGTTGTTTTACGGCTCGGCGGGGGAGCGAGTGGAGCGGGCGCAGCTATCGGGAGCGATAGGCGGTCTAGCCAGCGTTTGTTGACGTGAGCGGTTGGCCGCGGACTTTGGCGTTCATCTGGAACGAGTTTTCGCCAAGGATCGGGGTTCACCGAGGACTGGGATTCACCACGGTTTGGGGATCACCGAGGCATGGGGATCACCGAGGATCTCGGTTCGCGACGGACTGGGGCGTGGCGGGAAGGTTTTTGGCGGTTGCGACTGCTCGTGAAAAGCTCTCTCTGAATGGTTGACACACGTTCACGTTTACTGTACGTTCATACACATCATTCAGTCGGGTTGGAAACAGGGAGGTTTTGAACATGCTGGTGCTGTCGCGACGGGAGAGCGAGCGTATTTTGGTCGGTGGATCGATTGTGGTAACGGTGGTGCGAGTGTCAGGCGACAAGGTGCGTTTGGGCATTGAGGCGCCGGAGGACGTGGTGGTGTTGCGTGGCGAGCTAGAACCGCACGCATCGGACTCGCCGCCCTCGAGTGGCAGTGAATTGGCATTGGCGTTGACGTCTGGCTAGGCTCGCCCAATCCGCAGCGAGGTCATCCGAGTTGGCTGTAGGCCAACCTCAGCGTAGCCTGGGGCGGCGTCCAGGAGGAAAAGCCTCTAGGAGCCCCCAGGAGGCAACACCCCCTTCCCCACCATCGCCCCCCGCGCGGGAAGGGGCTGCATTGCCAGCCGAAAAACGGGCCTTGCGAACCCCGCGAAAACGAACTACTATCGCGGAACGTTTGAGTGATCTCCTGTAGCTCAGTTGGTAGAGCAGGCGACTGTTAATCGCCGGGTCAG
>CAIXSC010000611.1 GCA_903921945.1 uncultured Planctomycetaceae bacterium | reverse complement strand
TTCCTTGACGCGATCGGCGATTCGCTTCAGGAGAATGGCCACGTCGCACTTCCCGGCCGTCCACTGCATGTTCGACTGCCCGGAGGCCATCCAGACTTCGCCGACGAGGATGTTCTTGAGGACGACCTTCTTGCCCGCGTTGTCGCCGATGACCAGATCTGCCGGTTGGTCACTGGCCTTAAGTGGATCGAGTTTCACCATCCACTTGCCATCTTTGCCGGTCTCGGTGGTCTTCTTCTGCCCCGCAAACTCGACGCTGATCTTCGTTCCCGGCTTGCTCCAGCCCCACACCGGCACCGGCATCTCGCGCTGTAGGACCGCTTGGTCGCAGAACGGCGCGCCCAACTCTATGGCCAGTTTCGCCTGCACCTTCGCAACTCCCGTCGGTGCGTCATCCTGGGCCATCAGGCCGAGGGGACTGAGCAGCAAGACAGCGACGAACGTGCAAATCGACGTAAACATTCGAGCGTTTTGACGCATGGATTCTTTCACCTCCCCGCAGCAGGCTTGGGTTGTGGACGGAGCCGCAAGGTGACTTTCGTTCCTCTCGCCGGGAGCCCCGTCCCCTTGACCTGCCACTCCAGTGCATTCATTTCGCCGGTATGCACGCCGGGCAGGCACAGCATCTCATCGCCAAACGTGGCGATGGAAATGACGTTGCCGTTCACATCGCTCAGGTACTTCCGCGGCCCCGGCCCGTCCTCGACGAGCAGCGAGCCGGCGAAGAGAAACGTGTGCGTCGGAAACTTGCGATCGGCTCGCTTGTCGGCGGCCACAACACCCAGCACGACTTCTTCCGCCGCCGCTCGCTCGATGAACTCACTGATCGGATGCTCGACCAGCTTGCCGGTCTTGTCCGGGAACACGAGTGACACGTCGACGGCACTCCCTCGGGGCGGCGCGTCTTGCACAACTCCGTCGCCTCCCTGAGGTGCTCGACGCATGGCCGGATTCCCCGCCTCGGCACCCAGCAACAGCAGCGCCGTATGCACATGAATGGCCTTCGCTTCGATCGCGACGATCGACTCGTGCTCCTTGCTTCCCTTGGTGCAAGCAACCAGTTCGAGCAAACCTTTTTCCAGACAAACGCGGCTCTCGATGTCGAGGCAGCGTTGTTCGAGGTTGATCGCCATCCCCGGAATCTTCAGCTTCTTGATCGCCTCTTCGAGTGCCGGGTTGCGAGTGGAATTCTCGTTAGCGGCGGCTTGAGGCTTCGCCGTCGTGTCGGTCTTCGCAGAGCCTGCAGGCCGAGACGCAAATCCCGGCAGCGGACCCCAAATGTCGGCGAACAGCGCAAAAATCTCCGGCTCCGCCTGTTTCAGCTCACCGGCGACGAACGGGTAAAAATCATTCGAGCCAAAATAGCACTCGGTCATCTCGGCAAAGAATTCCTTCTCATCGGTGAGTCCGTAGTGCTTATGCATTTTGCCGGTGACGGTGAGGACCGATGTGTACTTCCCTCCGTCGCGAAACCTCTTCCAGGCCGCCGTCACGCACGGTTCGTCGAAGCCCAAGAACTGATCATGAAACCCATGCGCCAGCTCATGCAGCACGACCCACGGCTGGCCGTGAATTCCATCCGGCTCCAGCAGGTCATGCACATCGGGAATGTGAACGCACTTCGCAAGCTCCTCGCTGTAGCCATGCTCCTTCAGCCAACCGGCATCGGGGTGATATTGCATCGGGATCAAGTCGCCGTAGTTCAGGTCCAACTGGATGGGGATCGTCCGGAGCTTCACCAAAGCCTTCTCCGGCACGACCACCGCAATAGCGACCAGCCGCGATTCCAACAGCTTCAACGCGCGAGCCCCGACCGCCGCGTGTTCGCCTTTCAGCAGCCGATCATCCACGCGAACGATCCAGCCTTCGATATTGCGACTGGTATGAGCCGTGGGCAGCGGTGTCTTTTCCGCTGCGAAAACAGATCCGAAACTCATTGCTTCCCCGATCAGTAGGGCCGCGAGAAGCAATGTGGCTAGGACGATGTATTTGGTTAGAGGCATCATTCGCAATGTTGCACCCACCTAAGGAATTTGGGATAGGAGAGTTATGAGACGGTCATTACTTCACTCGTCAATCGACTTTGAATGCACTCGGCGAAACGGGCTTCGCTTCCGAGCTGGGCGCGGAAGAAGTGTTCGGGTTCAACGCCTTCGCACTCGGAAAGCTCGGCGCCGGTGGCTGTCTTGATGACGTCGATACGCAAGTAGAGTGGCATCCGGCACGTGCGACCTCCGCGATGAGCGAAGGCCCGCGGAACGGCGGCGGCCGCCCGATCTCCCAACTCACGCACGACTGCCGGCGGATCGGCAAATCTAAGCGAACCACCACGCTCGGCATGCACCATGATCTGCCCGTACTCGACGACCACGCCGGTTGCGGCGAGTTGTTCGAGCCAGCGTAGAAAACCGTGCCGCTGCTCGTCACTATCCATGTAATCCCACGGCGATCGAATGATGAGGACATCGAACCGATCTGCCAGCCGCGTGGTTTCCGCACCCCAAACAAGCGCCAAGACGTCGTGCCCGCGTCGCCGAAGTTCATCGACCAAGCGTTTGTCGTCAGGGGTGAACCGCGGTTCGGTCGGCACGAAATCCGGCTCAGCAGCGGTCGGAAAATAATCGGCCAGCTTCTCGGCGCCACAAGTGACGATGCCAATGCGCTGGGACGACGATGTGAGGATTGGCTTCACGAAGGAACTTTCTCGGAACGATATGGTTCTTCAAGCTGATCGACTCGCGCTTTCAAGTCGATCATGAGTTACCGATGCAGACTTTGAGGATCATCACCGGTGTGTCGATCGCGTTTCCCAGTGGATGACCGATCCCGTATTCCGGACCGAGATTGTTCCCCGCGACCGTCATCCATTCGTTCCGCAGCGGGCCCTTACCGGACATGTACTGCACGAAGCGGACATCATTCCGCACCGTCCAGGCGCCCGCGTCATCGACGAGATACGGATACTTCTTCTTTTCCTTTACCGCGAACTCCAGTGACCCATCGCCGACTGAAGAATTTTTCCATGGTTTCTCCCGAGATTAGATGGTTGGTTGTTGAATGAGCGACACGATCGCGCCACGAGCGGTCGTGATTCCTTTGTACTCAGCGGCCTCTGGCGGAATCGTGACGAGCAATCGCGTCAGATCGGCGGCCGCTTGCGGCGAGTCCAACACCCGACGCAGCGGTACGACTTCGACTCGAATACCGAAAAGCAAGCTGTTACTGAGCGGCAACTTCAGGAGCATTTGGTGCTCCAAGCGGACCCAGACTTCGTCGCTGGACACGGCCGCGTCGAGCGGTCGTCGCGGCCGGTTCGGATGCTGATTCCGTTCCGACGAGCGGCTGTAACCGACGTTCTCGCGGAGCCAGGCTTCGCCCGGAACGAGTTTTTGAAGGAATGTCTCGATCTGCCGGTCCAATGCCGTATTCAGTCCCGGCACGTGACGATGCGTTTCGCTCAGAGTGCGGCCCAGTTTGTCTTGCAAAGCCCACGAACTGGGAACACAAACGACGCCCCCCGCGACGCGATACATCCCCACCTCGTCCGCGACCAGCCACACGACGTCCGTGTCCCAAAACCGGCCGAGGCTCAGCAATTGCTCCCACGACGAAAGCGTCGAGTCGATTTCAACTCCCAAAGTGCGAGCCAACTCGATCGTCTCCGCCAAGCTCGGTTCCGCGGCGGGAGTGAGCGCGGCATACGCCTGCGGATCGTCCGCCAACCATCGAGCACGTTCGGCGAACAAGTCCGCAGCGAACTCGCTCGGGCTGAGGAATCCGGTCAGATCACCTCGGCGCAGCCCCATCGCCCAACGGTGATCGGTGCCGGAAAAGAACCGACGCCAATCTGGCACGGAGTGGTTTTTCAAGGGATTTACAGTCTCGGTCAGCATGCGCGCGATGTCCAGAAGCACCCGTCTCGCCGTGTCGAAGCAACGTCATGACGATCAGATCGCTAGAAAACATTGGAAGAATTATAATCGTCTCGACACTCGACTTGCCGACAAAAAAGACTCGTTTGCCGACAGCCCGCTTGCAGTCCCGCCTTCAGGCGGCAAGCGAAGGCGGTGGACGCAGAAAAAAGCCGGCTAAAGCCGGAACTACGTACATGACGACACCGCCCCGCGTCGCCCTGAAGCTGGAGCTCCGCTGGCCGCTCAAGCGGCATGCTCACGTTTTCGCGGGCACGCAGCGTTACGCCGATGAACACGGCTGGGAGTCGATCATCGACGAGTATGCCGACGAGCATCTTTCCGTGGCCCGGCCGAACTCGCCGCCGTTCGATGGCGTGATCGCGCGGGCCAACGCGAAGCTCGCGGACGAATGCCGGCGACTGGGTCTGCCGCTGGTCAACGTCTGGTTCAACTCGCCGGCCAGGCACGGTTTGCCGGGCGTTTTTTCCGACATGGCAGCGGTCGGTCGCTTGCGGGCCGAACATCTCCTGTCGCGCGGCGTGCGTCGCTTCGCCGTGCTGACGAGCGAGGACGATGCCGAGAAACTCGCGGCGGAATCGTTCCGCGCAACGATCGCCGAGGCCGACGGCCAATGCGTCCACGAAAGAATCCCGCTCGATCCGAGCCGCACCTTCGCAACTTGGCAGCACACCGAGCAACGGATCGAAGCCTGGATGGAGCACT
>CAIXSC010000610.1 GCA_903921945.1 uncultured Planctomycetaceae bacterium | reverse complement strand
GTCGTACATGGGGAGAATGGATGTCGGCCTGAGTCGGCCGGCCGGTCGCGGCGTCCTCTTTGTACGACGGACATCTTGTCCGTCGTTACGGTCCTTTTGGCAAACCTGTGATTCTCTCGCCTAAGGTCTGAATTCGTAGGGAAGCCGGGGTGTCAGCGTTCTGGCTGGCGACGGCGCGAAAGAATCTGCTGTCTTAGCGAGCCGTGAGCCGCATCGAAATGGCAACCGGCTGAAACAGTGTGACGCTGGCAGCGCGACGGACTTGGGCGACTTGGCCGATGGCGTGGCCGCCGAATCGGTCGATGAACGCCGCGGTCAACGACGATTGTCTTTAACGTTCGCTCCTCCACTCCGGCGACTGGGCAAGTATCCGTGAGCGATCGCGAACCACTCGGCGAAGCGTTCGCGATCGATCGTGGAGCTGTTTCGATCATCGACCAAATGGCCAAGCTCGTGGATGAGGATGTTGTTCAGGTAGTAATCGCGAATCGCCGCCTCGGTCCATTCGAGCCGCCAGCCTTCGCCGCGGGCTTCGTTCCAGCGGCCGCCATACATTCGCGCTTCGATTCGCTGAGCGGGGCGGGGCGGATCGCGAAATGTTTCGATGCGGTTTTCCTCGATCGGATAGAGGTAAATCGTGTTCCCCCACTGCATCCCGTAGCAGGGAAACCGGCGTTTCTTGCGCGTCATTCGGCTCAAATGCACGACCTGTAACGGTCGAAGCACTGCCGCCGGAAAGACAGCGAGCCGTTCGCGGATATCGTCTGCGGTAAGGACATGCCTGTAGCCCGCCCCCGGTTCGTCCACCACAATCCGGAACTCGCCGTCGGCCGTCTCCGTCGGCTCATGCCACGTTTCCGGCGGGAAGGGGTCTGACCCGCGCCGCAACTCAACCCCGGGCACCCGTTTGTCCGCTCGCCGGAAACGCGGAGCGGTCACGCGGACGGATCGGTGGGCGGCGGCCGAGTGGCCGCCCGCCTCGCGTTGCTTTCCAAAGCGCGGCGTCGAAACAGTTCGATCGATCATGGCCATTCCACTGGCGCGGACCGAAACGACGATTCCTTCGCCCGGTCCCCGCAACGTGTTCGCACCCCCATCCCGGTGGCGCTGCTTGTCTGCATAGTCAGGTTCATCCCCGCGGACAAACCACCTACCTATGCTAGGAACGAGCCACGTGTGATTTCAAGTGAACAGCGCAAGTTGCCAAACAGAAATAACTTACGACTTAAAAAACACCAAACGGCCACTATTCGCGTGCTGATTGGCGCAGTTTGAGCCGCTGGCCGTCGTAGGCGAGCGCCATGCCGGCCGGGAGCCATGCATTCGTCTCGGCATGGTCCAGCTCGTGGGAAATATGAGTGAACAGGGTCTGGCGCGGCCGCAAGCGCCGAGCGACTTCGACCGCCTCATCGATCGAGAAATGGGAGACGTGCGGACGAGGACGGAGGGCGTCGAGGATCAACGTGTCGAGTCCTTCGAGCAACGGCCAGCTTTCCGGAGGTATCGCGTTCGTGTCGGTGCAGTAGGCGATATCCCCAAAGCGGAAGCCGAGCACTTGGAAACGCGGTCCATGCAGCAACCGGACCGGGATGATGCGTTGTCCTAGCAGTTCGAACGGTTCGGTGGAGATTTCTCGAAAGCTGATTTGCGGGGCCGCCCCCGCATGGGTCGGCGGCGCGGAAGAGAAGGCATAGTCGAAGGTCCGCTCGATCCGCCGCCTCACCGCCGGTTCGCAGTAGAGCGGAACCGGGTGGCCGAGTCGGAACGGGAAGAGCCGGACATCGTCGAGCCCCAACAGGTGGTCGGCATGCTCGTGCGTGTACAGCACCGCGTGGACCAAGCCAATGCGCTCCCGCAACAACTGAGCCCGCATATCCGGCGAGGTATCGATCAACAGATTGCCCTCGGGCAGGCCCAGCACGAGCGAACAGCGGGTCCGCTGGTTTTTCGGGTCGGCGCTCTGGCAAACAGCGCAGCCGCAGCCGATCGTCGGCACGCCCACGCTGGTGCCGGTGCCGAGCAGAATCAGTTCGCCTTGAATGTCGGTGTTGATGAACGGGTACGACACGTGCCCCTCGCGTTACGGTTTCCTGGGCGAAGGATAACATGTCGGAGACCGAAAATGAGACCGCAGCCTGGATGAGCGAGCACTACGTCGTGCCTCCGCGACACCGCG
>CAIXSC010000609.1 GCA_903921945.1 uncultured Planctomycetaceae bacterium | reverse complement strand
GACAGCGGTCCCGCCGACCGGCGCGACGTCTCTTGATCGATCGCCGCCCACAGTGGCCCGTTCATGGCCGCTCGCGGGTGCGGCAGCGCTTGTCCGCCCGGCAGCGCTTGTCCGCCCGGCAGCGCTTGTCCGTCCGGCAGAGATGGCTCGCCGGACAGCAGGGGCCCCACGGCCGCGCTGGCCAACACGGCGAAGCACAGAAAACTGTTCCACAAGGCAACACGAGTCATGTTTATGACCATTGGTAGAGCGCGAGGATGCCGCCGAAATCGGGGTAATGGCCGTCTTTGTCGAGCCGCCTGCCGTTGCCGCCCCGCTGGCCATCCAGGTTGCCAAACGCCGCGACCGCCAATCGAACGCCATCGGCCGCGATATCGAAACGGCGCAGCGAAGTGGGCGACTTGACGTGATGCGCGACGGCCGTTTCGCCAGCTCGCCACACCCAGAGCGCCCCGCCACCCTCGCTGCTGCCCGCCGCCACAATCCAGCCTGCGGGATGACACGCGACGTGCGTGATTGGTCCGTTGAGCGCGGGGGTCGGCTCCAAAGCCGACTCGATCGTTCCGTTCTTCCAGTCGCACACCAGCACCAACGGATTGCCCTGAGCTTGGTTGGCGTTCGTGCCTTCGAACCCGCCGCAGTACAAACGGAGGCCAGCCGCATCAAACGCCATCGAGCGCACGCCGCCCTGCGAATACTGGTAATAGGTTTTGAAAAGCCGGTCGATCGTGAGCCGACGTTGAATCTGCCCGGTGCGGGCATTCCAGTCGATCAATCCGCCCCGCAGATCGCCTGACACCACACTGGAACCATCCGGCGAGAACGCGACGCTGTACACGCGCTGCTCGTGACCACGCAACTCGTGAATCAACTTGCCGTCCGCCACTGCGTAAACCCGCACAACCGGCTCATTACCGCATACGGCGACCAAGCCACCGTCCGCGCTTACCGCCATATCCCGCAGCCAACTGCCACAAGCCTGGTCCACACTCCAGAGCGGTCTGGGTGAAGCCGCATTCGCGTTCCCCTTCCCATTCTCCTTTCCCTTCACGTTCGCGTTCGCGTTCGCATTGGAATTCGCGTCTGCGTCTGCAATTGCAATTGAGTTTGCCTCTGCATTCGCGATCGTATTCGCCTCTGCATTCGCATTCGGCTCCGTGGCCGTCGTCGCGTCTTCAGCCAAGGCCACCGTCTCGCGGCGCCAAGCTCGCAGTTGTCCCCACGAGTCGGCGGTGAGCAGTGTGCGACCGTCGGGCGTCCAATACAAACCTTCGATCCAGCCGCGGTGAGCGGTCCGGGACGCCAGCCGTTTTCCTTCGACCGAAAACAGATGCAGCCCGCCATCATGGCCGGCGGCGATGATCGCGGCTTCCGACGCGGTTGGATTGGGCACGAATCGACAGCAGGTAAGTTGGCTGCCATGCGGCCAGTCGCGCGATTTGGCAAGCGATGCCGGATTGCCGCTCATGCGAGCAACTCCTTGATGGGGCCACAGTCGTCATGGGCGATCGGCAGCGGCTGGCCATCGTTGTCGTATTCGGTCGTGGCCGGATCGATCCCTAACGCGCGAAAGAAAGTGTGGAACAAATGGCCGACGTCGTACTCCTCGTGCTGATTGAAGGTGCCCAGTTCGTTGGTGCGGCCCACGACAACGCCAGGCCGGATGCCACCGCCACCGACGCCCATCGACCAGCATTCAGGCCAGTGATCGCGGCCGACACGGGCATTGATTTTGGGCGTGCGGCCGAACTCGGACATCACCACAACCAGTGTCCGCTCGTACAACCCGCGGTCGACGAGATCGTCGATAAGTGCCGCAAGCGCCGTGTCGACCTGCGGCACGCCATCCTGATGGCAGTTGAAATTGTCTCCGTGCGTGTCCCAATGAAACATGGTCACTTTGACGAACGCGACCCCCGCCTCGATCAATTGACGTGCCTGCAGCAGATGACGTCCAAACTCGCTGCTCCCGTAACGCTCGATATCACGCGCCTGCAATCGTTCCGGCGCGAATAACTCGGCATGCCGCGCCATTTGTCGGGCGACCTGATAAGTATGGCGGTATGCGGCCGCCAGTTCAGGATCGCGTCGACTGGCGTAACGATCATCCAGTTGCTGGCGGATCGCGTCGCGCATCGCGACTCGACTGGCCCCCAAAGGCGACCCCGAAGCGGCTGCCGACGATGACCCCGACGATGGCCCCGACGAAGACGTCTCGGATGTCGCTTCCGATGGTGGCCCGATGAGGTTCGCGGGCGCTTTGCCATCTCCCAGCGCCAACGCGCCGTACTTGGCGCCCAGGAAGCCACCGTCTTGGTACATGAAACCGCCGGAGCCAGGTTTGATGTGGATGTACGGCGGCAGCGGATCGTTGTCGGCGGCGTACAGTCGGGCGACGGCCGAACCAAACAACGGGTACGCGACACCTCGATTTTTCGGATCGCCCTGCTGGATCGGAATCACTCCCTTCGAGTGATCCTCGTACCGCGTGTGCAGGCTGCGCACGATGGAAAACCGATCCATCCGTTCCGCCATGCGCGGCATGAGTTCACTCAACCGCACCCCGGGCACTCGGGTGGCGATATCGCGAAAGGGACCGCCGAAGCGCGTTCCCGGTTTCGGATCCCAACTTTCGAATTGGCTCATCGCGCCATCCAGCCAGACGAACAACACTTGCTTGCGTTGCGTTTGGGCGGCGCGGACCAACCGGGACGAAGCGGCCGCGCCGGCGCCCCAGGCGGACATTCCAAGCAGCGATTGCAGCACGCCACGTCGCGTCCAGGCATGGCGACGCGAACCGCATGCGTGCGTTCCGCGGTCAACGGATTCCATAAAGCTCGCCTCCAGACCTCTGCCTCTGTCCGTGACCGTGCCAGCCGCCATAAAGTGGATCGAATCGGGAGCCGTGATCGGCTTAGCGAAACTGGCCGCGAAGGATGCGGGCCGCGGTCAATTCGCGTTTATCCAATTCGTCGAGCATTCGACGGAGTTCGTCGAGCCGCGTCGTCGCTTTGGTCTTCGCCAGTCCGGTCGCTTCGCCAACAGCCAGGGAATACCAGTGAATCGCGCGCGCCGCGAATCCCTCATCGACCGGGTTGGCCATGGCGATGTCGTACCAGCGGTCGGCGACCGCGATCCGCGCCGCGTTCTCGGAGGGGTTTTCGAGATCCAGTCGAGCGGCGGCCGCGTACGTTTCGTTATCGCCTTGAATCAGATGCGGAAGCCCCTGTTCCCATTGACTATTGCAGACGCACAGGAACCGGCCGAGTTCCCGTTGATGCGTCGGCGTGCCGGCGCCGCCAGCAATCGCCTCTCGCGCCTCGCGCGACCGTTGCCACTGTTGATCCAGCCGCCGCATCAAAGCCTGGCCATCGAAGACGAACTTCCGATGTTTCTTGCCAAACGCCTTGAGACACAAGGTGTAAGTGGCATCGGTAAGCCGCATCGCGGCGTCCACTTCATCCCGCACGATGAATTCGAAGATCGTCTTTTGCGTCACGGGAATGCAGGCATCGAGCGTGGCTTCGTCCTTGATGTTGTCCATCGCGCGGACCAGCATCTTTTCCATGGCGTTGCCGGCGTCGTAATCGAAAGTCCGCGCCATATCTTCGATCGCGCTTTGAACCAGCTTCGCCTCGCCCGCGTCGGCCGCTAGCGCCGCCGTTCGCTGCCACAGCGCGAACCGCTCGGCGTCGCTCACCGATCCTTCCTTCGACGCGGCCATCAACTTCTCGGCACAAGCCTTCTTTTCCGCCGCGGTCCTCGCGGCTTCCACTTTGTACGAATCGTCAAGCAGTTTCAGCGCCGCCAACCGCGTTTCCATCGGAGGCACCGCCACGGTGCCGCGGGCGAGGATCCCCGGACCGGCCCCGAGCCCCACACTGCCCGCACCGATCGGGCGTCGCGTCGATCCATTCGTCGCGTCGCCCGTGGAGCCGTTCGTCGAGCTGTCTGGGCCGTCGACTGTTGTCGTGCGACCTTTTGCGGTGGGAAACTTGGACATTCCGCCACTACCAGCGGAAGGCCCCGGGTCCGCGCCACCGCGGCCGGCCGCATTGGCCGACTTGGACTGCGCCGTTCGCGAATCGGTGTCGCCCGTCGAAGCGTTGCCATCGCCGGGCATGCCGTCAGCTCGCCCCGTGGCTTGATCACCGCCGTCCGCGTCTCCAGCATCGCCCTTCCCATCCGCGCCGCTCGCTTCGCCTCCGCCGCTCACTCCGGACCG
>CAIXSC010000608.1 GCA_903921945.1 uncultured Planctomycetaceae bacterium | reverse complement strand
GATCACAAACGGCACCGAGAGCCGGTCGAAGACAAACTTCACCGTCATGTGATAACCGGGGATCTCCACCCACGTCCCCAACTCAATCGGCACATGGACTCGGCCGGTGGCGAGCATCAACACGAGAACCAGCAGCGCGGGCAACAGGCCGAGCACCACACAAAGCTTCACAAGATGGCCGATCAGCGGCTCGGACAACGGCTTGCTCACCAGCGCTGTCAGCCCGAGCGCGGCCACCAGGACGAACGGCGCGACCACGACAGCCAGCCCGGCGCACTCGAAGACGAAATCCAATCCGGGCATGCGGCACAACTTGGGGTGGAGGAATCTGGGAAGGGAGAGCGAAGCGGCGGGCGAGGACGGGGACGATTGAACTCGAGGCCGCGGACGATTGAACTACGTGGCGAAACGTGAGAAGTCATGACCGGCCAAGGGAGTTCGCGGCCACGCGGGTTAGCCGCTGTTCTCCGGACCGATGCGGGCGAATCCCAGATGGTCGCGCCAACCCCGATACCAATCCGTGGATGTGGCGACTCGTGGCAATTCGTCGTTCTCCGGCGTGTAAAGTTCGAATCGACCTTGGCGGTAACGGAGGATCTCATTCGTTTCGGGATGGAGCAGCGCGAGTTGCACCCAGCCATTCCGCAGGATTTTTCCCACCGTCTCGTTGCGCGCCATAATCGACTCGATCCGCTCGGGCGTGCTTTCGATCACGAAGAGCAACCGAACCGGTTCGTGGATTTCGACGCCTTGGGCTGGCAATCCGGGCCGCAAGTCGCTCGCCGCGCCATCCATCACGCCCAGGAGCGAGGTAACGTTGTGCGGCAGTTTCGTGCCGCAGGCCCAGCCGGTCGAATCGACGTACGAAAAATAGTATTGCAAATTGATTCCCGAGCAGACCGGCACCACCGCCCCGAGGATCCGTGCCAGGATCGTGCTGTCAGGGTCATCCTGGGCCGGATCGTAGGATACGAGAAAACTGCGTCGATCGAGATACAGTCCCCGGGTCCGTCCACGGCGTCCGACGAAGCACATGGCGTTCGACGCATTGCCAAATTCGGGACGCGTTTGGGCCAAATCCTCCGATCTCTCCTCGACATGGCGCCGAGCGGCGGCGAATGACAGATTAAGCGGCGCGGATTGAAATCGCCGGCAGCGTTCATGCGCGTTTCGCTCGCAGGTATGAGCCAGCGTGTCCTGCACAAACTCGAAATCCTCGTAATGCGAACGGGGCACCAGATCGAGATCGAAAAAGGTGATCGAGTCGGCGCACGTGTTGTGTTGGCCACCCACGAACCATGTGTCGCGAGGAATCCGAATGCCGCGGGTCGCCAACAGGTCGCGGACCTCGGGCGTGTTCAAGAACGACGCCAACGCGCGGCCGTTCGGGCCGCCTTGGCCTCCCGAGCAAGCTCCGCAGTCATAAGCCGACTTGTGTGGATTGTTGAGGCAAAAGGAGCCATGTCCCAGGAAGAGCACGAGCCGCGCGAAATTCGACGTCAAACCGATATCGCGCAAAAGCCGTTCGCTTAGCATGGCCATCTCTTCGAGCGAAAAGCCGATATGGTCGCCTTCTGGACCGGGATCGGCGGCTTGCCGTTCGAGTCGCAAGCGGGTCATGGCGGGCGGTTCCAGGAGCGCGCCGGCCGTGCGCCGGATCATCGCCGCCCATCGCGGGAAGAGCACGCGAAACACCAGCGGCACCGACGCCAGCACACCGAAGGCGGCGGTGAGCAGCAAGCCGCCCGCGGCGCCCCGCGTGCCGACATGGAACTGATGCGACGCCGCGCCAATCATCCGCCTCGTTTTCGCTCGGCGCCGATCGACCTGCCCTAGCGCGTAAACCACATCCTCCGCCACCCAATGTTTGGGGCGGACCACAATGGGACAAAGCGTCGAATAATGGGCGTCAGCCGCACCGCGATAGTAGATCGGAACTCCGAAGAAGCCAGCCGCTCCAAACGTCTCCGCGCGCGGCTCGATCTCCTCCAAATGCCGCCGGAATGACTCCTCGCGGGTATCGATACAGAAAACGGCCTGAAATCGCGGCGATTCAACACGCCGCGGCGCTTTCAAGCGTTGGCAATGGATCGCGTCCAAGGCCTGCGCGCGGAAACGCCGCTCGAAAGCCAATTGGAAAACGCGCCGCCGTTCCAGCGTCGAAAACTGTTCAATCTCCTGAACGATGGTCCGCCAATCGTCTCCCGACAACCGGAGCAACGCGGGCGGTGTCCATCCCAGGATTTGGGCCAGTTGGAAAGCCAGGAAGGCTCGTTCTTCTTCGCTGCCGACCCAGTGCGGCACTGAGCGACGTCCCAATCGTTCCGCCAGTTCGCGCAAACCGCCTGGATGCCGCAGGGAATGTCGCGCGACGTGGCGCAGTGCGAACCGGTCGAGCAATAACCGGATGGCAAGGAATTGGAGAAGCGTTTCCGGTTCCACCGGGAAAGGCACGCGGTCGGGCCGGGTCTCCATCTGCCAAAGCAGTCCCGCCCAGCCGCGCAGAGCCATCAGAGAAGCCGTAATGAACTCTTCCCAGCAGGCCTTCGGAACCGCCAATTCCTCGAGGGCTTCGAGCACCGCTTGGCGCGGCGTGACGCCTTCAGCCCGCCACCGCTCTAAATGCGCGGAGAGTCCGCGGAGCCATGGGTCGGGTGGCCCGCCCGGCGTGCCGTAAAGGTCAAGAAACGCCTGCCAGAATCCTTGATCGCGATGCGGAATCGACCACCGTGAAAACCCCTGATCGGTGAAGGCGGCGCAAAAGCGGATCAATAGCGAGTTGGTCAAATCGTCGCTGTCCTGGCCCGTTTCGTCCAGCAGCAGGTCGCGGAGTCGAGGGTGATTCGCCGCCTCGACAGGCAGCGGCATGTCGCGAACCGCTTCGCGGCACACGCGCCATAGCAACTGCAATGACAACCCTTCCCACTGCGGATCCCGCCAACCTTCGATCGTCGAGTCGCCGAGTCGCTCGAGCAGATCGCCCAAGACGTCGAACACCCGCCGCGAATGCGTGGGGCAATCACTTGCGTCCCGCAATTCAAGACCGCCTCGCAGGTCGCGCATCACCCAATGACGAGTTTCCTCGACGAACCGGTTCCGCGTATCCGGCAGCGCTTCCGAACGAAACCGTTTAAGCGCGTCGGTTTCCGCAACAAACCATACCAATTCCTCGGGCGGGCCGTAACGCAGTGGAAAACGCAGCATCGCCTGACGCAACTGGGCCCGCGTTGACAAGCCGGCCACCAGTTCGTCCGCCTTGTCCCCCAAGTCTTCCCGCACGGCTTCGGCGAGATCCTCGGCGCGAATCCGGCCATGCTCGAGATGGTCGCGGTAGCGATCCTCGGAGAGGTACGGCTCGCAGCGAAACAGCTTCGCACCTTGCCTCAGTCCGTCTTCGAACCGCATCCCCTCCAACGCCTGTAGCGTATTGAGAAACACAAAGGCGGTGATCGGGCCCTGGGCCGGAAGCAACTCGGCCGCTCGCTTCGCAATCGACGCGACAAGTTCGCCATCGGTAGTCGCGTCACCGGCAGCAGCGTTCGCGGAATCGGTCTGGCTTGTTCCTACGGGCGACGCGCCGGGCGACGAACCGGGCGACGCGCCGGTGGTCGAATCGACGCATGTTCCCGCAGACCCATCCGCTGCCTGAGCGGAGGATTTACCCCAATCGGTCGCGATCTTGACTGGCACGGTCGACACTTCCCGCGAGACGCCCGATTACCAACCGGGATCACACGATTCCGGCACTGGGCCCCTGTGGCGACTCGACTGCCCACAACCATTGTTCTCACAAGACGCGAAACAGTCGACCGCGTTTCGGCCACGAACGACATTACAAGTCATTCAGGCCAACCGTGCGGAGATGTTGGCAACAAACGCCGCACGGCCGTTCAACAGGATGGGCTATGGGCAGCTTCGCGGTCTCAGGCCAGGATTTCGCGTACAACTCGGCCATGGACGTCGGTGAGACGGAAGTCACGGCCGCTGTACCGGTAGGTCAGACGTTCGTGGTCCAATCCCATAAGGTGCAGGATCGTGGCGTGCAAATCATGGACGTGGACCGGATTCTCGGTCGCCACACAGCCAAACGGGTCGGTGCCGCCATGAATGTGGCCGCCACGAACGCCACCGCCGGCAAGCCAAGCGGTGAAACCACGGGAATGATGGTCGCGACCTTTTTGGCCTTCCGACCATGGCGTCCGGCCAAACTCGCCGCTCCAAATCACCAGGGTATCGTCGAGCATTCCGCGTTGCTTCAAGTCGCGCAGCAGCGCGGCGATCGGCTTATCGCTTTGCTCGCAGTGCTTGCGGTGATTCATGATGTCGCCATGATCGTCCCACGGTTGGCCACCGCCGTAATACAGTTGAACCATGCGCACACCGCTTTCGACAAGCCGGCGGGCGACCAAGCAGGCGTCGGCGAACTGCCCCGAGCCGTAATCGGCGCGGGTCGCGGCCGTTTCCTTGCCAAGATCGAACACATCTTGGGCGGCGAACTGAAGCCGGAACGCCAATTCGAGCGATTCGATCCGGGCCTCGAGCAACTCGTCGCCGTCGCGTCGCGCCGCGTGACGCTGGTTGAGCGCCTGGAGCAGATCGAGTTGCCGTCGTTGAGCTTCGGGCGGCAAGTGTGGATTGTGGACATGCTGGATCACCGACTTCGGATCGATGCGGCCGTTGTTGATGTGGCAGCCTTGGAAAATGCCGGGTAGGAAGCTATTGCCCCACAACTGCGGCCCGACGACAGGTTTACCTGGGCAGAGGACCACATAGCTCGGCAGATTCTGATTCTCAGTCCCCAGTCCGTAGCTCAACCAACTTCCCAAGCTGGGACGCGTCGGTTGGGTATTGCCGGAATTCATCATCAACAGCGCCGGCTCGTGGTTCGGAATATCGGTGTGCATCGAGCGAATCACACAGATGTCGTCAATGACCTGCGACACGTGGGGATACAGATCGCTCACTGGGATTCCGGCTTGGCCCGCCGGCGCGAACTTGAACGGCGTCGGAAACAGGGGCCCGACCTGGCGTGGATAATTCTTCGTCAGTTCTTCCGGCTTTTGGCCCGCGTACTGCTGCAACGCGGGTTTCGGGTCGAACGTGTCGACGTGCGAGGGACCGCCGTTCATGAACAAAAAGATGACTCGCTTAGCCCGCGCCGCGAAGTGCGCCGGTTTCGCGGCCAAAGGACTGGATGACTTGCCACGAGCGGCCCCACCGCCGACCGCGGCGCCGCTGGTCGATTCGGCGGCCGCAGCCGTTTCCGCAAGCAAACCTTGGTCAGCAAGCACTCGGGACAAGCCGAGCAGTCCGAAGCCAACGCCGGCTCGCGACAGCCATTCGCGACGCGATGACGGGAGGCCGAGAAGCCCGCCCACACTCCCGGCCGCCGCGCCTGCCGGTCCGTTTCGGTCCGCAATTCCGCTCGCCATCAAGCTTCCGAAGTCGCGTCGCATGCCAGGCTTCCTTCATGAATGTCGATTCGCCACGCGGCCGAGTGCCACGCAACGGGAGTTGTTACTCGGGATTTGGTACTGAGGATTTAATGCTAGCGAGTGATGACTAGCGAGTGATGACTAGGGAGTAATTGGGGGCTGGGTTCAGTCCACGAACTGCAGTTCGTTCGCGGCCAGCAATGCCTGACAGTATTGCACGAGCGGCGACAGCTTGGCGCCATCCCCCGAAGGAATCGCGAGGAATTCGGACGCCAAAGCCAATT
>CAIXSC010000607.1 GCA_903921945.1 uncultured Planctomycetaceae bacterium | reverse complement strand
CACTAGCGCGAATCGGGAGGGGGAGCCGTTGATCTACTTGGATCGCGGACCGGACGCGGAAGAAGCGAGCGATCTCCGCGAATTGGCGGATGTCGTCATTTCGCATGATCGCGCGATTGAGCGGCCGATCGACGATAGCGTCGCGCGTGTCATCGCGGGCCGAACGGCCGTTGTGCGAGTCGGTCGCGGCTACGCACCGATGCCGCTCGCTTTAGAGACGTCCTGTACCGCGTTGCCTCCGTGGAACGTCATCGGTTCACGCAGTGAAGCGCCGGCCATCGTCGCGTTGGGTGGACATCAAAAGTCGGCATTCGCCTATTTCAATGGAGAGCAAGCGGTACTGGGACCGCATATCGGCGACTTGGACACCGAACAAAGTCGGCAGCGCTACGTCGAGCAATTGCGAGGTTGGCTCGCGTTATATGGCGGTCGAGTGGCGGTGATTGCGCACGACGCTCATCCCGATTACTACACCACTCGCTTGGCTGAAACATGGCGCACTTCGTGGCCCGACGAGCCTCATGTTCCTTGCGGCAATGCACCGAGCGGCGGTGCAAGCAGCGGCAATGCGACCAACGGCGATGCAAGCGGCGGCGAGCCGCGCGACGCGAGCGGGGCTCTTGGCGAGTCGGCGGCGATTCGAAGGATCGCGGTGCAACATCATCACGCACATGTGGCGGCGGCGATGGCGGACCATGGCTTGTTGTCGTCCGAGGTGTTGGGGGTGGCGTGGGACGGCACGGGTTGGGGTCCGGATGGCACGATCTGGGGCGGCGAGTTTCTCGTGGCGAAGTCGACGGGATATCGTCGTGTCGCGCGTTTGCGGCCTTTCGGCCTGCCTGGTGGCGAGCGTGCGGTCCGGGAACCGTGGCGTACGGCGTTGAGCTTACTCGCGCAGGCCTGGAACGATCCGCTCGCGGCCGCCGCGTGGCTTTCGTCCCGCATGTCGGCGGCGCGAACCGCTCAATTACCCGATGAAACCGCGATTCCGCCAACCAGGGCAAGCTTGGAAGCGTGTGCTCGGTTGGCGACGGCGAACCCGGGGGTGCGCGTGGCGCCATGGACAAGCAGCGCGGGAAGGCTGTTTGACGGCATCGCGGCGCTCGTCTTGCCGCAAGCATGTCGACCGTTGTCCTACGAGGGGCAAGCGGCTGCGATGTGGGAGTCCGCCGCAATCGACACCGGCGCGGTCGCGGATCGGGAATACGCGTTGGAAGGCGATACGGCTGTCGATTCTCCGGACATGTGGGAGCTCGATTGGCGGCCGATGGTGCGGGCGGTGGTGCGGGATGTGGAACGGGGACGAGCGGTCGAAGCGATCGCACGGTCATTCCACGCCGCGCTCGCGGAAGGGATCGGTTCGATCGCCGAACGACACCCGACATTGCCGGTGGTGCTGGGCGGCGGCGTGTTCCAAAACCGACTGCTGGTCGAGATGACGGCGGCTTGGTTTGCCGACCGAGGCCGGTGGCTCGGCACACCGGGGCGGATTCCTGTGAATGATGGCGGGCTTGCGGCCGGACAGTTGGCGGTGGCGCTGGCGCTTGTGGCAACGTGACTTTTCGGCGCCCGGCACCTAAACTTTGGCAGTGACCTGAACGACTGCGGGCCGTTTTGTACCGCTGATAACCGAGATTCCGCTGCGAGACCGCCCATGCCAAGTGATCCCATAACGTTGCGACTCGAAACTGGGGATGGCCGCCCGTGGGAGCGATCGCCTGGTCAGGGCGTCCACCGGCTCCGGCTCAGATCCGCGAGTCCATCACCGTCACGTTGGCCATTGAATCCGCGGGCTTTAGCGCCGATCTGGATCATGGTCTGGATCATGGTCTGGATCGTGGTTTGGGGCATGGGGTTGGCTGGCGCCAGTCCTGCTTGGGCGCAGCGCAAGGCCACTTTTGATGCGGTGCCGGGTCGGCCGTTCGGCGTGGCGCGGATGACGCTTTCCTCGGAAGCGGGCGCGGCGGAGACGATCAAGCAGTCCGAGTTTCGGGTCGAGGACACGGAGGGCCGGGTGTTTTACGCGGTCTGTCGCCAGGGTCGCGTCGGCCGCTTGCTGGGCAAAACGCTCGGTGTGGAATTGCCGATCGGGCGGCTGGAAGTCTTCTTCCTTTTTCGGGGCGTTGAACCACTGGACATCACGGTCTACACACCGCGGCCGCGCGGCTATGTGTTGACTCCGAAAGGGGTGCCGCCGCGGATCGCCGACGAGATCCGCGAGGAATGGTGGTCGGCGTATCGCGAAGCCGCGCAGGCGGAGATCGAGGAGGGCGACTTCAATCCGGTAGTGCCGATCTATCTGACTTCCATGCTCGGTCGCCGGATGGGGCTTTCGCTCAATGAACAAACCGCCACACGGGGACAAGGGATGGCTGCCGCGGCCATGTCGTCGCTCGTGGATCGCAACTTGAATGCGCTTCGGCCGCAAGCGGCATCGACCGCGGATTCCGGAGGCAGCTTGGCGTTGCTGTTCGGTCTGGAAAGCTTGCGGACGGAGACGGTCCGCGCCGCGATGCGGGGCGAGTTCCAAGTAACGGAAGGACCTACGCAGCCGCTGCCGCCGCCAATCGAATTTCCCCGGTCGCCGCCCTTGAAGTTGGCCGACAATTTGGCCGCGAAAGTCGCCCTGGAACCGTTGGCGAAGCGAGTGCCCGCCGACTGGTTCTATTTGCGTTTCGGCCGGCTGGCGAATCAGAACTGGCTGAACAAATTAGCGAACGAGCATGGTGGCGATCTCAGCCGGATGGTGATGCTGCGCGGGCTCAGGAACAGTGGCAGCCAACGGCTGGAAACTCAACTCGCGTTGCCATCGCCGCGCAACTCGCTGGAAGAGGTGGTGGGGGACGCGATGGTCGCCGACTGCGCGTTGGTGGGACGCGACCTGTTCCTCAACGACGGCGCGGCCGTTGGCGTTCTGTTCCAGATGCGAACCGCGTTGTTCGCGTCGAATGTGGCCACGCACCGCAAGGAGGTGGCCGAGCGCGAACGGGCCGAAGGTTGCGTGCAGACCGTGGAGCGGATCGCGGGCCGCGACGTGCCGTTCCTGTCGACCCCTGACAACCGCCGCCGCTCCTTCTTTGTCCAGGATGGCGATTACTTGCTGGTGACGAACAGCCGGTCGATGGCCGAGCGGTTCCTGACGTTGACCGAGGCGGGCGACACGTTGGCCGCCAGCGATTCATTCCAACAAGCGCGTTCGCTCTATCCGTTGGACCGGAATCATGCCGTCTTTGCGCACTTTACGCCGGCATTCTTTCAGGGCCTGCTGTCCCCCGAGTATCAAATTGAATTGCACCGCCGTCTCCGATCGCTTGCCACTCGCCAGTTGCTGGAATTGGCCCGCTGGGCGTCGGCGTCGGAGAACCTCGGCAGCGATCGCGATGCCGAACGTTCGGATACGCCGGTCGCGGACTTGGTCGCCGCCGGGTATCTGCCGCCGGGCATCGGCGATCGGCGTGAAAGCGGCGGATGGACACTTCGGGATGGCCGATGGGTCGACGAACTTCGCGGCGCGGCGGGTTCATTCTTGCCCATTCCCGACATGACCATCGCCACCGCCACGCCCCGCGAGCTGTCGTGGTATCGCAAGCAGGCCGAGTTTTACGCGATGGAATGGCGTCCGCTTGATCCACTGACGATCGCGATTCGACGCGGTCCGATGAAGGATGGCCGCGAACCGATCTCGCTGGACGCGCGGCTGGCGTTGAACGAGCAGTCCAAGTACGGTCAATGGCTCGCCAAAATCGGGCCTCTCTCGAAAACTGCCATCGATCCGGGCCCCGAGACTCCGATCTTTCTTCAGGCCCATTTGCGCGAGGATGACAAGCGAAATGCGCCGCCCCACCATCTGTTTGTGGGCATCGCCGACGTTGCCCCATCAAACGTGGAGGTGGGAGGATTGTTGTCGCGATTTGGCGGAACGCCGGCTTTGCGTCTGTTGCGGTCGACGCCCGGATACGTAGGCTCGTGGCCAGTGGCCGGTTACTTGGACCAGTTGCCGTTCATGGGAGCCGGTCGCCAAGCAGTTGACCCCAATGGTTACTCGCAGTTGCCGTTGGGAATTGTCCGTCGTCAATGGAACGATTTTTCCGTCATCGCCCTCGACCCGCAATTGCTCGCGCCGCTCCCGGAGCAACTGCAGATCGTCAACGCCAAAACGCCAGCGCAGATTCGCCTCAGTGTGGCCGATCCAACGCTCACACGGCTTCCTGATTGGATCAATCGCATCAGCTACGAGCGTGCTCGCCAAGCCTCGATCGGAAACTCCAAGCTACTCAATATGCTGCATCTGCAGCTTGGCGTGCCCATCGACGAAGCGCGGACCGTCGCCGAACGGCTTTTGGACGCGGAGATGGTTTGTCCCGTTGGCGGCGACTATCAGCCCGTGCGGACGGCAACGGGCAACGAGGTATGGAGATCTACCGCGTGGAATGACGAGGCCTCGACATCGGTCATGCCCGCCGCGTATCAGTCTCCTGTGCTGTCTTGGTTCCGCGGACTATCGGCCGAAGTCGAGAAACACCCCGACCACCTTGCGCTGCACGCGGACCTGATGCTCGAACACGTTCTGCCGGCGACCACCGGTCCCGCGCCAAGTCCACCCGCTGCTCGGCCTACCCCCGCACCCAATACCCCGACCGCGCCGGTTGCCCCCGAGGCGAATCGGCCCGCCAGCCGTACGCCGTCTCTGAAGTTGCCGTTCCAATTCAACATCTTCGGTTCGCCGCCCGAGAAGCCCGGGACCACGCCGGTTTCTCCAGCCGGCCCCGCGAAACCGACGGATCCTCGACCAAGCGATCCGAAATCTGGCGATCCCCAAACTGGCGAGCCGAAATCCGGCGATCCTCCACCAAGCGATTCCAAACGAGAAAGTCCCAAGTTGCCGAAACCTAAATCGATGGACTCCAAGCCGAGTGACGCCAAACCGAGTGACGCTAAGCCGAGTGACGCCAAACCGAGCGACTCCAAACCGAGTGACGCGAAGCCCATCGAGGTGAAGCCCGACGCCGTGCCACGAAAGAAGAGGGCGTTTTAGACCGGGACACGGAATCGAGCGGTTTGGGTGGAGCGGCGCGACGGCGCGATGAGGGTTGTGGAAATCGTCGAGGGACAACGGATGGCACGTGTGTATTTGGCGATCGTGGGGCTCGCGTACTGGGCGTTGGCCGCATGGTGCGCTCTGTTGCCCGAGACCACCTCGGCGTCGGTCGGCTTCGACTTGCGGCCCGGCTCGGGCCAGTCCGAGTACCTGACCGTGTACGGCGGATTGGAATTTGGACTCGGGCTGGTGTTCCTGTGGCCGCTGTGGCGGCCGGAGACGACACGTTTCGCGTTGATGGTCTGCTTGGCGATCCACGCTAGCTTG
>CAIXSC010000606.1 GCA_903921945.1 uncultured Planctomycetaceae bacterium | reverse complement strand
TGGGACACCCATGGCAACAACTTCCGGTGCCTCCAGGAGGACCTGCTGCCCGAGTTCGATCGAGCGTTCTCCGCGTTGATCGAGGATCTCGCCCAACGCGGACTGCTCGACCAAACCCTGCTGATGATCACGAGCGAAATGGGACGCAAGCCTAAGATCGGCGACCCCCGCAGCGGCGGTGTCAGCGGAGCGGGCCGCGACCACTGGACGCACTGCCTGACCGATGTGCTCGCCGGCGGCGGCATCCGTGGCGGCCAAGTCTATGGTTCCAGCGATCGGTTCGCGGAATACCCGGCGAACAACCCCGTGACGCCCGCCGACGTGACCAAGACCGTCTTCCGCGCGATGGGCATTGAAAACCTCGAGGCGTACGACAAACAGAACCGCCCCTATAACTTGCTGGCCGAGGGCGCTGCGATCGAAACGTTGTTCTAAGGTGCTCGTCGCCTTGCCTTGGTTGCCAGCGAAGGCGACGGCTGGGTTGGCCCCGAGATTGGCCTCGCCATGGCGAATGGGGCTTTGCGGACCGGGCGCGTGACATAAGCTCGCGACGTTTACCGCCAACTCGTTTACCGCCGAGCCGAAGGCGACGGCTGGGTTGGCTCCGAGATTGGCCTCGCCATGGCGATTGGGGCTTTGCGGACCGGCTTGCGCGCGGGGCAGCTTCGCTGTGCCGGATTTCGCTTTGCGGCCCGGCCGTCGCCTTCGGCTCGGCGGTAAACGAGTTATCCCGCGGTAAACGAGTTTTCTCGCTTTGCGGCTTGGGTTTTAAGCGGACCGGCTTGCGCGCGGGTCAGCCTCGCTGAGCCGGATCTCGCTTTGCGGCCCGGCCGTCGCCTTCGGCTCGGCGGTAAACGAGTTATTGCGCGGTGAACGAGTTATCCCGGCGCGAGCTGCTTGTGGAAAAGGCTCGCTGCGTTACTCGCTGCGGATAGCCGGTGTCGAGCGTCGAACTCTTCGAGCCAAACGCGGATCGCTCAACGTCCGCCAGCTATTGCGACAGTCGGTTGCGGCCGCGACCGCCAACGAGCGCGTCCGTGCCAAGTCCGCCAATGAGCCAATCGTCGCCGTCGCCGCCGTCCAAGACGTCATCGCTACCACCGCCGACAATGTAGTCGTTTCCTAGCCCGCCGAAGATCGTATCCGCCGCTCCACCGCCAGTGATCAGGTCGTCCCCGCTGCCACCAAAGATGGTCGCGGAAACCAGAATCGCGTCACCCAAGGTGACCCGGTCGTTGCCGCCACGGGCGTCAATCACCATCGAGCTGAAACTGGCAAGCGAGAATGTTCCCAATAAAAAGCCCTGGTTTCGCACGATGAGCTGCCCATCGCTGGCCGTGAATGTCAGGTTGTCCGAGCGTTCGTTGCCGATCACCACCAGTTGCCCATCAACGACGCCAGCCGAGGCGTCCCACGGCTGCCATCTGAACAAGGTGTTGAAGACAAAGTTGCCGATTCGCCGCCCCGCCGACAACCCGTCCGCGTTGTCAAATCGATAGTGAATGCCTCCGTACAACCGACTGTCCGCCGACTCTTGAGCGGCCTGCGAAAAGGACGTGTAGGAGCGATCGGGGTTGTTCGGGTACTCCGATGGCAAAGTGAAACGTTGGCTGTCCGAACCAAAAAACGCTTTGAACACCGCTGTGGCCGCGCCGCTGAACGAGGCATGTCCCGACACGTACGACGGGAACGGCGGGGTCGCGATGAGTGGTGTCCAGTTCGCGTCAGGAGCCGTATTGGAATTGCCGTCCGTGCCGGCGGCTCGAATCGCCGTGACAGGACGCCAGAGATCGCTCGCGTACTTCGCGTTCCAAGCCATGATCGCCGCATCCGCCATCGCCACATTCGTCGCGGCGAACAATCGAGCCGATTCGGATACGGTCGACCGCCGAGCGGTGGCGACAATCGCCGCGAGGCGATTCAGGTGGCCCGGCGGCGTGGCGGTGCCCGCTCCGTTGTTCCAAAACTGCGCGATCTGCGTTTGGGTGGCGGTTCGAGTCGTGCTATTCACGGACCCGATCGCTTTCACCTCGTTGAATGCCGCGGCGTACTCCATGCTGGAGAGCGCCGGGACCGCGTTCGGCGTGAACTGCGCTGGACTGCTCATGGCGAACGGCCGCAGATTGGCCCACTGCGGCAGCAACGCGGCCCCGAACCCCGACGGCGATGGCTGCCACCGCCCCGGCCCGGCGGTCGGTTGGTACGTGGACGGTGTAGCCCACCCGTCATCCGCGCGGGCGGCCAGGATGGCGTCGGCGGCTTGAATGCCAAGAGCGACGCCATCGGTTTCGGCGGGACCGTCGGGAATCGCGGCTAAGCTGGCAACAAGCAGCGCGTCGAAGGCCGCCGCTTGCGCTGGAAACAGCGCCGAGAGCGCACGATGCGCGGCGCTCGCCGCCGCCGCCTCGCGGCTCGTCGTCGGCGACGCCAACAACCGCGCTTGATACGGAGCGTGGCTGCGGTCGATCGCATTGACCGCGTCGAAGATGGCAATGTGGGCGATTGCCAAACTCCGCGAAACGATCGGCGGCGGCGTGCTGGTGGCTCGAACCGCGGCAAGAGCGGCTTCGTTCCAGTCGAGCACCACATTCGCCGCCATCAGGTGGCGGGATTCGAGACGCTCGCAAGCCGCGGCAATCCGTCGCGTCGTACGCGTCGCCATCGTCGTTCCCTCCCTAGGTTCCGCCGGATCCCCATCGGCCTCTTGCCGATCGCTCCCGCATTTGGATCGGAAGTACGCGGCGGACATTTCACACTCGCAGTGGCGGAAGCGCGAAAATCAGTGACCACGGATGCGAAAGCGCGCACGAATCCGATTTTGCGGATCGGCCGAATCCACGACCGGTTTCCTGCCGCCCGTGACCGGCGAGCATCCACTCGCGAACGGCGAGCATCCACCCGCGAGTCGCAAGTATTCGACCGCGAACCAAGAGAAGGCGGTTTGTCCGTGCCACGATTGCTACGGAGATGACGGCACGGCGCGCTCCGGCTTGAACATCACGATCGCCAACGGCGGGAGGGTTATGGCGAGCGACCATGGTCGCCCGAAGGCCGGCGTGTTCGTGGCCGGGACGGCCGTAGCGTTCCCCGCGTTGCTGCCGCCGTAGTAGGTCGAGTCGCTGTTGAAGAGTTCGCGGTAAAGCCCGGGCTGCGGCACGCCGACGGCAAACCGTTGCCGCACGACGGGCGTAAAGTTGGCGATCACGACCAGGAAATCGCCGGGGTCGGCGCCGCGGCGGATAAAGCTGAGCGTGCTTTCCGCGCGATTCTCGCAATCGATCCAATCAAAACCCGCCGGCTCATGATCCAGTGCATGCAGGGCCGGTTCGCGGGCGTGCAGCGCGTTCAAGTCGGCGATCATCCGCTGCAAACCGCGATGGCTATCCCACTGCAGCAAGTCCCATTGCAGTTCGGCATCGCTGCTCCATTCGTTCCATTGCCCGAATTCCCCGCCCATGAAGAGCAGCTTTTTGCCAGGGTGGGTCCACATGTGGGCGAACAGCAGCCGCAGGTTGGCGAACTTTTGCCAGAGGTCGCCCGGCATTTGACCGAGCAGACTGCGCTTCCCGTGAACCACTTCGTCATGCGAGAGTGGCAGGACAAAGTTCTCGCTGTAGGCGTACATCAAGCCGAACGTCAGTTGGTTATGGTGGTGGCGGCGATGGATCGGGTCCTGACGCATGTACCGCAGTGTGTCGTTCATCCACCCCATGTTCCACTTGAAACTAAAACCGAGTCCGCCTTGGTCGACGGGATGCGACACGCCGGGCCAGGCGGTCGATTCCTCGGCGATGGTCAAAACACCAGGGAATCGCGCGTGGGACTCGCGATTGACCTCGCGGATCATGGCGATCGCATCGAGGTTTTCCCGTCCGCCGTGCTCGTTGGGCAGCCACTCGCCCTCTTTCCGGCTGTAGTCCAGGTAGAGCATCGAGGCGACGGCATCGACTCGCAGACCGTCGATGTGATATTTGTCGAACCAGAACAGCGCGTTGGCCACGAGGAAATTACGCACCTCGTTCCGGCCGTAGTTGAAAATCAGCGTGCCCCAGTCAGGATGTTCGCCGCGCCGCGGATCGTCGTGTTCGTACAACGCGGTGCCGTCGAACCGCCGGAGACCGTGGCCGTCTTTGGGAAAGTGCGCCGGCACCCAGTCGAGGATCACACCGATTCCGTGGCGGTGGCAGTAATCGACCAAGTACATGAAATCCTCGGGCGTGCCATAGCGGCTGGTGGCGGCGAAGTAGCCAACCGTCTGGTAGCCCCAACTGCCCGAGTAGGGATGTTCACTGACCGGCAGCAGTTCGATGTGCGTAAACCCGAGACGACGGCAGTAATCGACCAGCCGGTGGGCCAGTTCGCGGTAATTCAGCCAGCCGTGGAGTCGGTCGGTTTGCCGCCGCCAGCTTCCCAGATGCACTTCGTAGATCGACATCGGGTGTTGTCGCGCGTCGCGTTGGCGCCGTTTTGCGAGCCATTCGCTGTCGGTCCAGGAAAACTGCCCCAGATCGGCCACGATCGACGCGGTGCAGGGCGGCAGTTCGGCGGCGAATCCGTATGGGTCGCTTTTGTCGACAACGTCTCCCGACGCCGCGCGGACGCGGAATTTGTACTTTTCGCCCGCCCGGAGACCTGGGACGAACAGTTCCCAGATGCCGGAGGCGGTCCGCTGTTGCATGAGGTGGCAGCGGCCATCCCAGCGATTGAAATCGCCGACGACCGCGACGCTGGTGGCGTTCGGGGCCCAGACGGCGAAGTTGACACCCGCGACGCCCTGGCACTGTCGGAGCTGTGCTCCCAGGCGGTTGTAAGCTTCCCAATGGCGGCCCTCGCCCAGCAGATGGGCGTCCAGGTCGCTGAGCGATCCGGGGAAGGCGTACGGATCGCGTAGCAAGGAAGACTCGCTGGAGTCATCCGCGACGCGTAACAGGTAACCGGCCGCCGAGGCGGTTTCCAGCCAAGGGCAAACAGCTTCGAAGAGCCCGGCGGGGTGGATGCGGCGCATCGGGCGGCTCGATCGGTCTCTGGGATCGACCAGCCACGCTTGCCGCGACTGAGGCAGGAACGCGCGGACCGACCACGCCATTTCGCCATCCGTCCGCACTCGCTGCGGTCCCAGCAGCTCGAATGGCCGCGAGTGGCGGCCCTCCAACAACGCGGAAACATTTTCCAAATCGATCGCCGTGCGCATCGTGCCGGACTCCCTGGTGACACGGTCGTTCCGCCGACGACCCGGGCCGTTAACAGAGGCAGTCTTAACGAAACGGCTCGCGATCCGCCAGCCAGCCGGTTTTGATCTGGACGTGTTTCGCGGCTTGTGGCAAATTTTGCCGACAGGTCGGAAATATTTTCTGGAGCGATCGGAGGGGCGCGGGTCTTTTTCGTGAGAGGCTCAAGTTCCTTGGAGGCTCCCGAGGTTTCGGCGCGCGATTCGCTGTGTCGGTGGAGTGTGGGCCGACCGCCGCAGGCAAGAAACGAAGGCGGTTGCTGACGGGATACGGTTTCGGATCATGGCAACGGCCGGCAGGATGCCGGCGCGGGAGATCTTGGGATGGACGCCAGCGCGCACGCGGGAATCTTTTGGCTGATCTTGACGGTGGTTCTGCTCGGGGCGGTCAGCACGGTTATCGCTCGCGGCTGCTTGGCGTCGCCGGCGCGGTATCTCGGACGGCTCTTTTTTTTCGCCTGTCTGTTGTTGGCTGGCGGCGGCACGGTGCTCGCGATGCTGGCGGGAAGTCCGCTGTGGGTGGCCGGCGGCGCGGTGCTCGCCTTGATGGCGATCGGCGCGACTTGGGAACCGAATCGAGGTCGCGAAGCGGCCGCATGGTAAGCTTTCGCGCGTCAAAGTCTGCCTTGCTTTTCCCCTTGACGCGTTAATCTGTAACGCGCCGTTACGTCCTCGCGCCGCGCCTTCGTGACCGTTGGCAAAATCGAAAAAAACCTGCCACGCGTTACGAACGTCAACCGAAATTTACTTTCGGGCAGACGGTTGGACAGTCGAGTCGCGCCGGGTCAGGCCGCGAAACACGGGCGGTGGCGAGAGCCCATGCCGCCACCGCTTCGCGGATGACGCCTCGATTCGCGTTCCGGCCTTGCAGGAGTTTCCCGCCGGGAAGATTTGGTTCCCGGCTCGAAAGGATGCCCGCCGGCTCCTGCTTCCCCTTTGGCAGTTTCGTGTCGTCTCCGCCCGTTCCCGCTGGCTGGAAGACACGATCGCTGCCAGCGGGTGAAACCGGTTGGTTCGAGGAAGTGCGAATATCTCAGGAGGGGACCCATGCGGAAAATTTTTGTGAGCCTCGCGATTGGCCTCGCGACGGTCGCGCCCTCGTGGGCGCAGGCCGACGACGAGCAGATCGCGCAGGAGATCATTGACAAGCTGCAGACCAAGAAAGACGCAGGCGAGTTGAAGGGATTCAACATCGACCTCGAAGTCGATAGCGGCACGGTATGGCTGTCCGGCTCGGTCGCCACGCCGGAACAGCAGAAGATCGCCATCGAAATCGCTCGCCGCGTGTCCGGCGTTGAAAAGGTGGTGAATCGCCTCAAAGTCCAAGGTGCCGCGTCCGCCTCGCCAAGTGCCGCTGCTTCGGGTGCCGCTTCTTCGGGCGGGGCCTCGACGGGGGCCGTCACGACGCTCGCGCCGACCCCGTCGGTTGCGGTGGCGGAAGCTCCGATCGCCCTGCCGGAACCGGCAGCGACGCCGGCAGCGACGCCAGCCAAGGCACCGGCCACGAAGGCCTCCCCGCGTCCGTCGCTGCTCGGCAGCATGTTCGCCAAGCCGGTGCAACCGGTCGCGAACGAGCCGGCCGGCGAGCAGCGAAACGAGCCGGTCGCCGCCGACGACAAGACCGACGACCAACTGGTTCAGGACATCCTGGCCCGGTTGAAGGCGCTCAAGCAATCCGGTCAGCTGAAAGGCTTCCGGATGGACGTCCAAGCGGAAGACGGCCAAGTGTGGCTCTCCGGCGACGTCAGCAATCCAATTCAGCAGAAACTGGTGATTGAAACGGTTCGCCGCGTGCCGGGTGTGAAGCAGGTCGTCAACGACCTGAAGATTCGCACTGCCGCCGCGCCTGCCGTTCCCGCCTCGCTGGTTGGCACGGGTGTGAGTATGGTCAGCGGCACGGGCCCGGTGGGCGGCGAGCCGACCCCAGCGGCGCGGTCTGTGATGACGCAGCCGGCCGAGCCGGCGCCGATCGGCACTTCGGTGGCCCGCAACGCCGCTCCAAGCCCGCTGCCGGCGGTTCCCGGTTATTCCGCGGTGCCATTGCGAGTCGGCCCGGCCCCGCGTCCGGCGGTGGTCGCTCAGGCGGGGATGCCGAGTCGAGTTCCCAATCGGCCACTGGCTTTCGCCCCATCGGCTGGCGCTCATCCTTCGATGATCGCCCAGATGCAGGGTGCGGGTCCGATCGCCGGTCCGGAAACGCCGATGCCGATGCACGCCCCGGGCCCCGGAGTTGGGATTGCTCCGGCCCGGTACGATCACCCGAACATGCCTGGGTATGCTTGGCCGAGCTATGCCTCGCACCCCAACTATGCGGCGGTGACCTATCCGAAGCAGTACTCGCCTTCCGCGTGGCCCTACATCGGACCGTTCTACCCGTACCCGCAAGTTCCGCTCGGCTGGCGAAAAGTCACGCTGAAGTGGGATGACGGTTGGTGGAACCTGGACTTCAAGAGCAAGTAACGCACATCCTCGGCGTTCCTCGACGCCAACCGTGTGGCCTCCGCCGGACTTCGGTCCGGCGGAGGTTTTTTCATGCGCGCAAGGCGGTGTCCAGGCTATTTGCCGAAGGTCACTCCGGGCCAGTCATCGGTGCGGAACGGGGTGAGCGGCAGTCCATTGACGCTGTACATGTTGCACACCGGGTTGTCCGCCCACGCGTAGCGCACCGCGACCGGCGCCGCGACTTTGTCGCTCCCAACCTCGATCCGGCCATCGGGCAGGACCTTCGCCGACGCCCAGACAAACTTGCGATCCTCGCCCGCGATCGCGAATCCACGGGGCTCGGCCACGTCGAACGGCCGCCAGCCGCCGCCGACGTGATCGAACGTCAGCGTCATCTTCCCGCCGCTGGTTTCCGCCGATTTGAAACGCGGGCTTTGGAACGGGATATTCACACCGTAGTCTTTGGCGAGCGCCCAGCGGGCGAGTCGACGGCCGACGTCGACTTTGTTCTTCGGATGAATGTCCTTGCCCTCGCCGATGTCGATGATCACCGCCTCGCCGGTGTTCGGCAGACGGGACATGGTCATCGTTTGCGCCTCGCGCAATTCGGCCCAATCGCTCTCCGCCGGCTCCGGCCGTTCGCCTCGGAAGTCGGCCAGTTGCACCCAATAGAACGGGAAGTCGCCCTGGCCCCATTCCTTCCGCCAGCTATCGATCATCAGCGGAAACAGGTCGCGGTACTGGTACGCGCGGCCGGCGTTGGATTCGCCCTGGTACCAGATCGCCCCGCGGATACCGTACCCCAGATGCGACTTGAGCACGCCGTTGTAGATGTTCGCGGGCCGGGAATTGCCGAACATCGGACCGCGGAGACCGGTGAGCTGCTTCTTTTCGTCTTCCGTCAGATCCGACTTCTTCGACAACGTTTCGAAGAGCGCTTCGCGCTGCGTCCAGCTATCCATCAAGTTTTTGTACTTGGCATCGGCGGCGAGCAGGTCGCGACGCACCCAGGCCTCGCACGCCGAACCGCCCCAGGCGTTGTTGATCAGTCCGACCGGCACGTCGAGCGTCTGGTGCAATTGCCGTCCGAAGAAATAGCCGACCGCCGAGAAGTTACCGACGGTTTCCGGGGCGCAGACCTGCCACTTCCCCTGGAAATTCCACTGCGGTTCCTGGGTGCCGACTTGCGGCACGTTGACCATCCGGATCCGCGGAAAACGCGCCGCCGCGCGTTCCAGATCGGGGTCGTTCGAGGCGTTGACGGACCACTGCATGTTGGACTGGCCCGAGCAAACCCAGACTTCCCCAACGAGCACATCCGTGAACTTCACCGTGTTCTTGCCCTGCACGGACAGGTCGTGCGGCCCGCCCACCGGCAACGCATCCAGCATCACGTGCCACTTGCCGTCGTCGGCCGCTTTGGTGGCGTGCGATTGGCCGCCGATCGACACCGTGACCGCTTCGCCGGGGTCCGCCACACCCCAAACCTTGTTCTTTTGTCCCTGCTGCAACACCATGTGATCGCCAAAGATGTTCGGCAGTTTCACATCGGCCTGGGCTGCTCCGCCAGGGATTGCCACCAGTGCCGCCACCGCGGCGAGTAACGTTCGCCATCGCCGCCAACCATGTCCAAGCACCGCCATCGACAGTCTCTCCGAGTCGTCAGGAATCGCTGCCCGGGGGCCGCGCGTTCCGCGAACGCAGCTAGGCCCCGGCAAGGGCGGAGATTATAGACGGCGACTTCGGTTTGGCGGCAAGCTTGGCGAGCGACTCATTTCCTCCCGCCGGCCATACATCGATGGACGGCAACTGAACAACGCGGCCAATTCGGCAACTTTGTCGCAAGGGAACTCCTAGGGGAGATTCTTGGGGCGCCCGTCATTCATACGAAACAACCCCAAAAGTGGTTCCGGCGATTCGCCCTTGCGAACCGGTTTCGCTCGGCCATCGCAGAATGTGGCCAGGAACTCGGTTTGGTTGTTATCCACGAGATGCTGATAGGGGTTGTCTTTATTCACAACAAAGTCTTCAGGCTTGGTCCAGATGGTGGCGGCCGACGGCGAAACTTCAACCACCGCGATGGTTAACGACGTGCCGTCCACGATCTCCTCGAATTTCGTGGCCTTAACGCCTTCGAAAACGGCTCCCTCCATGACCGGAACAAGGTAGGGGGTCAATCCCTTCGCTGCCAACTCGGACGGCATCGATAACGACGTATAGACATCCGGCATTTTCGGGATGAGCGTCTTGTTGTGCTCGCTGTCCCACGACTCGTCTAAGCGGAATTGCTTATACAGTTCCATGTGACCGAGAAAGGGCAAGATCTGCACGCGCCAACTCAACAGTTTCGTTCCTGTGGGGCTGACGAGCGCCTGGGCGGGGAAATTTAATTTTTCATCATGATGAATGTGAAAGGCGACCCCGATGGCGCTCAGATTGGCGCGGGACCGCGAACGCGCGGCGAGCCCGAGTGCCTCGGAGAAAATCGGTGACAAGGTCTTCGCCATACCGAGCGTGCGGGCGGAGTCCAGCGTTACTGAAAAACGCTCGCCATCCTGTTGCGGCGTGAGGCCCTTGGACACTTCGAGCCAATTAGGCACCAGTTTGGGCCATTGGTAACGGGTCTCCAGGGACGCCACCAGCTTTGACAATCCACTCGATAGATTCTTCGCGGAATCCGGATTGGTCGCGCTGGCGACCACACGGACGACCGGATGAGGCGGCAGATCCAGGGCGACCGTCAGCCAATTCAGGTCGTTGCCCAGATGCGAACCGGTGAGTCCCGTCAATGGCGGCGGCAGTGGCGCGGGGAACTCACGGAAAACTCGACGGCTGTCCGCGGGCAGCGACAGGGCGATTTTGAGCAAGGCGGGGGCGCCATCCGCCAGCGCGGCCTCGAGGTCGGGCCGCGGCTTACTGGTCGTCTTCCGAATCTGATTGAAATCCTGCTGACAGCCCCAAAACGCGAATTCATCGTGGACTGCGTGCGAATCGTAAGGCGGCGGCATCTTCAGGCCGGCCACAGCCTCGCGATGAATTCCCGCGGGAAGGCGGGCGATCAAATAGGGAGGCGATTGCGGCCAGTCCTGGATGCGGTACACCGCGTATAACTCCTTGATGCCCAGTTGATTGGCTGCGAGCACCGTTCCTTCCATCTCGGCAATGGGCGAGAAGAGCGAGGCCACCACGGGAGCCTTGGGATCCAAGGAACTTTCTTTCGCCAGCGATTTCACCAATTGTCCAGCCGCGATCCTGTCGTAACGCTCGATGTCCAACCGCGCGATCGCGACGACGTTCTCGTCCACGAATCGCGCAATCGACAGCGGCGGAGCGGCGGAACACAAACGGGTGGCCAATGCCACGCTAGTCACGAGCAGTGTGAGTAATCTTGTGCGGTTCATGACGAACTCCTAGAGAACAGGAAGCGAAGAGGAGGCGGAGCGACCACGGATTCAGCGACTTATGACGTGTTGCCGATGGACTGCCGACGTGTTGCCGGCGCGCTGCCGACGGGAACACCCAAGAATCACGATCGTTTTCGGATCGCGATTTCGTAGCGCACGCCTCCCGGGGT
The DNA here is from genome assembly GCA_903921945.1 of uncultured Planctomycetaceae bacterium. Taxonomy (GTDB): domain Bacteria; phylum Planctomycetota; class Planctomycetia; order Pirellulales; family Pirellulaceae; genus CAIXSC01. The sequence continues at coordinate 14,675 of CAIXSC010000606.1, read as the reverse complement.
TCCCAGCTTTGCCAGCGACTGCACGTCGATCACCGCCATGCCGCTTTCAAGCCGGTAGTTAAACGGTTCGCCGGTGAGCGGATCGCGAGGCACTGGGGCAACCTTGATGTCCGCGAGCGTCGCGGGCAGTTTGCCGCCCTCGGTAGCGGCATGCCAGCGAAGCACTTCGATCAACTGATAGACCGCAAGCGTGTTTTCCAGGCGAGCCTGTGACAAACGGACCGTGTACACGTAGGGCATGACCAACGGCACAATTGGAAGCGCGCCCTGCGAGAACGTCGGATCCTCGTGCAGGATGTTCTCCTGCCGCAGTTTGGACTCGCTCGCTTCCAAACCGGCGAGTGCCTGATGAGTGGGGAAGGCGAGCCATTTCAAGAGTTCGTCGCACGCGTATCGCGCGACTCGCTCCGTTTGAATCGTTACCACCTGGGCGGGCGGCAGCGATTCGACCCATTGAGGATCGAAACCGGCGGCGATCAATTGGCGTTTCGCGGACGGATAGGCTTTCAGGAGAAAGTTCGTGATGGACCATTGCTTGTCGTCCTCGGTGCGGTTGTCTTGACTGCTGCCGATGGACATCAAGGCGAGGAACGCCTTGGCGAATTCCTGGTTCCATTCCTCGGCGGAACGCCGCGAGTGTTCCGCGTCTTTCATCGCTGGATAGAACTGCTCGACCAAGCGTCGTTCGTGCTGAAGTCCGTGGCGGATGTCGACAAGGGGCCGGGGCAGCGCGGAGATCGCCCAGTAAAGATTGGGCGAATTGGACGCGGCACTCCACTCGGCCAGCGACATGGCGGTGCCCGAAGCGGACGCGATGCCAATCACCCCGCTGATCGTCAGCGGCGATGTAGCGGCGTCGCGGGACGTTCGAAACCCGATTCGCATGGAATCGAGCGCGTCGTCGAAGCGTCCTTCCTGGATCTCCAATCGCGTCTTGATCCGCAGGACTCGCCCCAGTTGCCGCATCGCTTGGATTTCCGGCAATCGAAAATTCAGCGATTCAGTGCTGCTCAGCCCGCGCAGTTGGTGGTCAAACTCGCACTTTTCCCGGTAGGCGGCGGTGCGCAGTTCGCCGATCACGGCCTGATGCCATTCCAGCCATTCCCGCACCTCCTTGACATCGCTGGGAGCCCAGGGGCTTTCCGTCCAGCGACGATAGCGTTCTTCAAATTGCGTCCTGACCTGCGGGGGCAACTCCGCCGCGACGAGGGTCGCTCGCTGGTAATACAAAGCGGCGTTCCCGGGCTGGCACTCGTTGGGCGGCGGCAGCAATTCGAACTTGAGCGATGGCGTGGGCGGGGCGACCGGATCCACCGTCAAGCGAAAACCGGATTGAGGCGCCATCGGTCGCGGCGCGATCGGTTCGACCTGCGCCAGTGCCTGCAGTGGCACGAGTAGAACGATCAAAGAGACAATGCGGTTCATGGCTAGAACCTCCTAAGGGGGCCTAAGACCTGGCCTTGCCGTTGGACGAACGGCAAGGTTGACACAGTCGTGATGGTGGCGCCGTTTACTGCGACAACCGGTTGAATCCCGGCAGGTAGCTTTCAAGAAGCTGGTGGCGCGTGACGTTTCGCTGTTCGATTCCCGACGCGTAGGACGGCGCGTAGTACCTCGCGTTCATCGCGACCTGGGTCGCATCCGAGCGCCAGGTCGGGATCGCCCCTCCCTCGTTATCATGGGACAGGATGGCTTGGACGTCGCGAACCGCGACGGATCGGCTGCCGGCCCGCGGCGTCCGGCGCGGCGATTGAGTCGCGTCCGCCAACACCGCGGACGGCATCGACTGCCCGCTGGTTGCGGGTCGATTGCCGGATTTCCCCGTGGAGTTCACGTCGCCCACAAGGGCGTCGCCAGACTCGGTCGACGACGATTCGGATGGCTCGCGATCGCTTTCGGCCACAGAGGGAATGGGCCGCAGCGCGATGGCATGGACGGTCGCGAGAATCCCGGCCAGCGACAACGACAACGCGGTCGCCACTCGCCACCAGCCGCTCACCGGACGGCCAATCGCGCCGATCGACGGCGCCCGCGTCGCGGGTTCGCGCGCCCCGTCGGCGTGTTCAGCCCGAGCGCTCTCCATGCGGGAAAACTCGGCGAGCGCAGCGGCTTGGCCAGCTCGAAACATCAGTTCGGCCAGATCGAGCGTCGCGGGTGTCGGGGTGAATTGTCGCAACAGGGACTCGAAAGCGCTCAAGTCATCTGGCAGGTCTGACTGGGACATGGTGTTTTCTCCGTCAAGGCCGCGACTGTTCGCACAGTCGCTCGCGTAGGTGCCGCAAGCCGGCTTCGTAGCGTCGGTGCGCGGCGCTGGTCGAGGCTCCGACTAGCAAGCCGATCTGGTCGAAAGACAATCCGCCCCAAATGCGAGCCACGATGACCTCGCGATGCTCCACGGCGAGCTCTCGAAGCGCGGCGGCGAGCGTTTGGCCATCGAATTCCTGGGTCTCCTTGGGCAAGAACCAGCCAGGACTCGCGGCTCCGGCCGCCGCTTCATGCTTGCGTCGCCGCTGGGATGCTCGGTGCATATCGATGGCCCGCTTTCGGACCACATCGAACAACCAAGCAACCGGATTCCGCGGCGCCGCGGGCTTTCGAGCTAACTCAATCAGGGCTTCTTGCAGACAGTCTTCCGGCGAATCGGTCCACTGGGACGCCATGAGCGTCAACGCACCGCCCCTTTCGGCCAGCAGTTTACGCAGATACTCAGGGGTAATGGCTGATTCCATGGCGTCCTCGCAGCGGCTGTTCTGAGAACATGTCGCTCGAAGCGTCTGAATTTCCCGCCCCGGAGCCAAAAAGAAGTGCGGTCGGGGGAAAAAACGACTGGCCCCGCTCACCGCCACGCAACCTGCGCCCTGTCAACCGTCCAGTCCGCGGTCACAACCAGGGCGGCTGCCGCCTACTTTTTTGTGCCGACCAGCTTGACATCATCCCAGTCGGTCGTGTCATCGAACGACCCCAAACCGACCCGTCCCCACGTAAACGTCTTGTCTTGGGCCGTCATGACCGGCTGTTCCATGTCGTCGTAATAAACGGCGATCGAGCCGTCCGCGACTCGGCGCGACACGCGGACCGTATGCCACGCGTCATCCCAAGGCGTGCCCGCGGTGGTTTTGGTCGAGATCTTCACACGCGGCTTCTCGTTGACCAAAAAAATCTGGTTGGCGTGGTCGTCCGTCTGCTTGCCAAAATGCACGTAGTAGAAATGCGCCGGGTCCTGATAGCCGAACACCAGGACCGCGTCGCGATGACCGTAGTCCGGATGGGTGCTTTTCACTTTCACCGTGTACTCGAAATCTTCCACGGCATGGTCCTTGAGCAACGCGATGTTCACCGGACTGCGATGAGGCGGTTTGAATTTGCCTTGCTTCACAAAGTGGCTGAAGACATGGCCGCCGTTGCCCGCGACGATTTTCCAGTGCGGCGGATCCAGCGGCTGCCAATGATCCGCGCCGGCTTCGAAATCGTCGGCGAACACAAGCGGCAGCGAGGCGGGCGTTTTTTTAGCCGCGGCGTCTTCCGCCTGCGTGGCTAGGGGGACAAGGCCAATGGCGGCGGCGACAGCAACCCGCGCAAGCATGGCCGGAATCAACGCAGGAACGGCCGATGAAGCTCGAAGCACCACGGGCACGGATCGAAAAACACTCAAGCCACACGCGGCCAACGGTTGAACTCGAAGCATCAGAATCTCCTGACGGGCCAGATAGCGGAACGTGGAACGGACATAGCGCGGCGGCCGGCCGCCATTGGGTCCCCTCGGAAGTTGGAAACCAGGGAACCGGGTCGCGGACCGCCGCGCGTCGTTGTAATCGACGCGGTGGACGAATTCCAGCGTTGCCGCTTGCGCTACCCGTCGCCGCCGGATAACTGCGGGGCGCAGGCAAATCAGCTCGATTGGTCAATTGGCGGCGGTGGCGGTGACATTTCCTGCCAGACGGATTCTTCTGTTCCCGCAGCCATTTCCGGATCGATCATCTCGATCAGAACACCGCCCGAGCCGACAAACGGCCCGAGGGGGCGGCGAAACACACGGTGCGGGGCGGGGATGCCCTGCGGCGGGAACAGGGGAAATCGAACCATGATGGTCAAAGTTCTGGCGGGCATGCTCGCGTCGCTTTGCGTGCTGACATGCACCGCGAGCTGGGGACAGACACGCACGAGCGGCGCGCGGTACTACTCGGCGTCCTACGGCAATCCGATGGGCCGCTTCAGCATGGCGGGCCATCATCATCACGCGGGCTGCGCGGATTGCGCCGTGGAAGGGCCGATCCATTACGAGGGTCATTGCGGACCGGATTGCCATGGTTGCCGTCCATGCTGTCCGCGGATTCTTCCGGCCTTGGCACGGGGCGTCGGGGCGGTCGCGGATTTCGTCGGCGGCACGCTGGATGCGATCTTCTGCGCCCCTTGCGGCGGCTGTGGCCGCTGCGGCGATTGCTGTGGCCCGCGCCACGGCTGTTGCGTGCGACGCCCGATCCATTGCGGCTGCGATAGTTGCGGCCCGTCGTGCTGTGAACCTGGAATTTCGGTGCATGACGGACCGGTGGAAGTGGTGCCGTCGGGCCCATCCGAGCCGGTTCCCGCCCAGGCTCGCGTCTCGCGGCCGCAGGCGAGCAACCGAGCGATCGTGGCGCCGCGAGTGATCGCGACGCGCAAGCCAGCGACGACGAACTACGCCAGCACGAAGGCGACGAAAGCCCAGCGGACCTACGCCGCGGTGCCCGCTTCGGCCGAGCAAGAGGTTGTCCCCGAGGCGGCCGAACCGGCAACTCTGGATGTCGACACCCGCGGCGCTGTGGCGCTCAATCCGTTTGACGCCGACGACGCGCCGGTCCGAGTCACTCGGACCGCCAGCCCGACCCGCACCGCGACGGTTCGCCCGACGAGCACCCGCCCGGCCAATCCGTTGCGAACGGCTCGGTAAGTTCGCCGCGAGGTCAACGACGGGACCGGTCCGTGACGCGCACGGATCACCCGTGACGCCCTACGAAACGTGATGAACACCTAAGACGGCCGCGTGGCAAACGCGGCCGTCTATTCGTCTATCAACTGGATACTTTTCAGAATCACCGCGTCGCCGCGTTCGACCGTGACACGTCCGCCGCCACAGGCCGGGCACTGGAACACGGCGACCCTCTGTTCCGACGCGACGCCGCACGAATCGCAGCGAATCGTCAGCGGCACCCAAGTGATCTCCAGCTTGGCGAGTGGCAGGCCCCGAGCGGGCGCGAGGCGGTCGAAGGCGAGCCGCATGAGTTCCGGTTCGACGCCGGCGAGCGGGCCGATTTCGAGCGTGACAAGCGACACTTGAGCCAGCCATGCATCAAGCTCGGAGACGGGCCGTGTGGGTCGTGGCGAATCTCCCAGCGCGTCGGCCGGATTGCCAGCGTCCACATCGCCTTCGCGATCCGCCGTTCGACAGGACGGCACCTCGAGCGTGTCGCGCCATTGCCGCACGCTGTTGGCGATTTGATCGAGCAGCGATTCAACGAGCGACGCCTCGTGCATGGCTTGGACACCTGCGTGATGCCTCCGAAAATCCCGCAGCTCAAGCCGCGCCGGCTTGCGCCGTGGCTCGGAAGTTGGGCGAGGCACGAATCTTCGCCGGGCCCCACATGAATCCCCGATCGACCAAATGGCTAGCTAGCCTGCTGCGGCATGCAGTGCGAGCGGTGGGTTCGCCGCGCCCGCGCACGCCCGCTTAGCCGCCGCGATCGTCAAGGATTTGCTCGGACAACAGCAATGTGTTGGCGACATCGACCAGTTTGAGATTGCGTTCGTTGGAAATTTTTTGCAGTCGCCGAAAGGCATCGTGTTCGTCGAGCTTCAGCTTTTTCATCAGCACGCCTTTGGCGCGTTCGATGACCTTGCGGTCCTCGAGCGCTTGGCGGAGATCGGTTGCTTCACGACGCAGCGACTGGAACTGTTCATAGCGCCGCATCGAGATGGCGATCGCCGTTTCCAGATCGGCCAGCTTCACCGGTTTGACCAGGTAGGCCATGACGTGATCTTGCTCGGCGCGGGCGATGAGCTCGGGATCGTGGAAGGCGGACACGAGGATGACGGGGGTCGGGCGGTGGCGGAAGATCGAAGCGGCCGCCTCGATGCCATCGAGCTCCGGCATTTTGATGTCGGTGATCACAAGGTCGGGCGCCAGTTCATGGCACACCTCGACGAGCCGCCGGCCATTGTCGACGGCGGCGATGACTTCGTGGCCGAGCCGGGGGAGGAACCGCTGGAGATACTCCCGCATATCCAGTTCGTCATCGGCGACAGCGATTCGCAAGTGTTTGGTCATGAAGATTACCGGGGCAAGGTGACAAGAATCTCGGCTCCGGGCGGGCCGTGGGCTCCGACGGCCAGTTCGCCTTCATGCGCCGCGACAATCCGTTGGGCGATCGCCATGCCAAGTCCCGTGCCTTGGGTTTTCGTCGTGAAGAACGGCTCGAAGATTTTCGCCCGCTGCTGGGCGTTCAGACCTGGGCCGTTGTCGCGAACGGCGACGCGAATCGCGTCGCGGCCGCCATACACGGTCGGCTCGCAAGCGACTTCAATCACCACGGGATCGCGGGCGGCGGCGAGCGAGTTTTCCAGCAGATTGCGAAACACTTGAACAAGTCGGAAGCGGTCGACGAAGCACTCCAAATCGCCACAGGCGACGAGTTCCCGGAATTCGACTTGCCGGCCTTGGCGCGCCTTGCCGAGCGACTCCCAGGCTTCGCGCCACGTCTCGCATAGTTGACAGAAGCCGCGATCCAGGTTGATCGGCGCGACGTAGCCCCGCACTTCCTCGAACAGCTTGTGCAATTGTTGCTGGGCGCGCAGCGCTCGTTGCACCAAGTCGAGCGCGCTGGCGTTGTCGCCGACTTCCAGTTCGAGCATTTCCAGGCAGGACTGGCTGCGTTGCAGGGCGTTACGGCTCTCGTGGGCCAGTCCGGCAACCATCTGGCCGATCGCGGCAAGTCGTTCGGCGCGCAAGGCGCGATCCTGGGCATCCTTCAGCGTTGTGATGTCCTGGCCGACCGCGAGCAGCACTGGTTGGTCGCTGTAGTCGTCCAGGCGGCACGCATTCCACAACAACGCGGCCCGCGAGCCGTCACGAAGAGCCAGCCGGCATTGATAGTTGTGCAGTTCGCCGCCCTCATGCACACAGCTGAAAACCTGGCGCACGCGGGACTGGTCGTCGGCTGGCAAAAACAACTGGAAGAAATCGCGGTCAGTGACTTCGTCCGGCGCATACCCCGTCAAATGCTCGGCGAACGCGTTCATGTAGGCGATCGAGCCGTCCGGACGCACAATGACGATCATGCATCCGGCGGCGCCGATCAGGGCGCGAAACGCGTTCTCCGCGCGGCGGTTTTCCCGCAGCATCCGTTGGCGTTCGCGGAGTTGTTCAAGACGCTTGCGGAGCAGATCCGGGTTGACAGGCTTCAGCAAGTAATCATCCGCCCCTTCGCGCAACGCGGCGATGACTCCATGCAAATCGGTGTATCCGGTGATGATGATCACCGCGGCGTCGGGCGCGCTCGCCTTGAGACGCGGCAACGCCTCTTCCGCCGTGCCGTCGGGAAGTCGCCGATCAAGGATCAGGAATTCGACGCGTCGCGTCGCCAGCACCGCGAGCGCCGCGGCGATCGACGGCGCGACGGAAACCTCGAAGTTATCCAGTTCAAGGATATCCCGGAGGTTCGCGCGCGCGTCGTCGTCGTCCTCGATGATGAGCACATGCGCGGGCGGTGGTGCGGATGCCGAAAGCGACGTCACGACTCGCCCCCCGCCAATCGCGAACTGCCGGGAGCTGGAATGTCTCGGCGGCCGGCAATCGCCGCGCGAATCGACTCGATCAACCGCGCCGGCTCGAACGGCTTGTAATGCACGCTCGTGGCGCCAAGTTCCAATGCTTGGCCGATGCGACTGGCCATTTCGTCGCGGAACGCGGTAATCAAGATCGAACGCGCGGTCGGAGAACGCGATTGGACCTGCCGGAAAACGTCCAGTCCATCGGCGTCCTCCAGCTTCAAATCGATCAAGACGACATGCGGCGCGCCGCCGCGCAAATGATGGGCCGCTTCGCCGGCCGAATGCGCCTCGCTGACCCGAAACCCGTGTTCGCTGAGCGAATCCCGGAGCGCCCCGCATAGATCGCGATCGTCGTCGACCACCATCACCAGCGGCGTGTCGAGCGCCGTTTCGATCAATCCCATGAGCTCGACGGGATCGATCGGTTTCGCAAGCACGCGCCAAGCGCCGGCAGCGACCGCTTCCGCAGCCGCTTCGGGACCGACATAGGCGGAAAGGATCATGCCAACCGTTCCCGTCCTGTGGTCGCGGATCCGCCGGCACAATTCCACGCCATCCATGCCCGGCATTTTGAGATCGATCAACGCGATGTCGTAAGCGCCGCGAGCCAGCAGTTCGAGCGCGGCTTGGCCATCCGTTGCGACATCCACGCGGTAGCCGCAATCGAGCAAAATGTCGCGCAGGTTTTCGCAAATGTCCGGCTCGTCATCGACAACCAAAATGTGTCGCTCGCCCTCGCACATCTTCGCAGTCCTCCGTGATTTACCCGAACCTGGAAACCGCGTACGTGGAAACCGCGTATGTGGAAACCGCGTACTTGAAAACCCGGAATTTGGAAATCCGGTACTTGGAAATCGCGAACGCACACCTTCAGGGCGAACGACAGGATACCAAGGCGGCTTAGTCGGCGGCGGGGACTGTTACGGAAAAACGGCTCCCGTCCCCTGGCGTGCTGGACACTCGCAATTTCCCGCCGTGGTTGTCAACGATCGCGCGGCAAATCGCCAAGCCGAGTCCAATGCCCCGGACCTTGGTCGAAAAGAACGGCTCGAAGATCCGATAGATCTGTTCGGCACTGATGCCTGGTCCAGAATCGGCGACCGTCAATCGCACCCAGCGCGAACCGCCTTCTTGATGAGGCTCGGCGCAGATCGAAAGGCGACCGCCATCGGGCATCGCATCGTTGGCGTTGCGAACCAGATTCGCCAATACGATGCTGATTTGCCGCGAGTCGCCGCGCAATGGCGGCGCTTCATCCAAGCCCGACAGGGTTACCGAGACGCGTTCGCCGGGCGGATGGTTCGCCAGCGTCTCTTCCACCAGCTTGCGGACCTCGACCGGCCCGACATTCGGCAAGGGAAGTTTCGCGAAATCGGAAAGCGCGCCGATCACCGAATCGGCGATCGCCACCTGCCGCTGAATCCGATCGAAGTGTTCCGCCTGCTTTTCCGGAGTGGCTCGCCGCGCGTTGCGCAGATAGAAGACCGAAGTTTGAATCACATTGAGCGGATTGCGAAGCTCGTGCGCAATGCCGCTCGCCATCTGGCCAATCGCCACGAACCGCTCCGTGCGTTTCTGCGCCAACACGTACTCGTAGCGGTACGCGTCCTCGATGATCGCCAGATCGAGGTCCAGGAGACGATGCAGCGAAATCAGCGTCGCAATGAGGTCGCTGGCCGATCCTTTCCAATCTGCGGCGATCCGCTCCGTCAAGGCCGCTCGGATCCGCGACAACGCGGCGTTGGCAAACTGCTGGTCCAAGCCGATTTCCACATGCCGCAATCCGACCCGCCAGCGCCGCGCGACATACGCCGCGTCATAGATTCCTGAAAACAGGTCGCCAAGCCACAGCTTCAGCGTCGCCTGCAAACGTTCCACCTGCTGCTGGCCGCCAACCATGACTTGCCGAGTCGCCTCGTGACGTTCGATCTCCGCGTAGAAATCCGCCGTCAAATCGTCGAAATGGCTCTCGACCAACGGCCCCAATTGCCGCAAACGCTCCCCATCCCCTTCCTGCCATCCGACATAGCTTTGCAACTGTTGAAAACGAGCGTAACGCTGATCGACATCCATGGGCGGTCTGTGAGTGAGGCTGGAGGCTGGAGGCTGGAGGCTGAAGGCTGAAGGCTAAAGGCTGAAGGCTGAATCAAGATTCGAGACTGGAGGCTCGAGGTCGGAGGCTGAAGGCTCGAGGTCGGAGGCTTGTGGTGGGAGGTCGGAGGCTTGTGGCGGGAGAGCTTGGGATCTTCGGCTTGGGCTGGCGATGTTGGGCTTTAGGGGGAAGGCGAACGGGCGGCTCGCTTGCGAGGTGACGGGAGGACATTGAGTTTCACGGACGGGGGGCCGCTGGTTCGCTTCGGCAGCAAAGGTTGTGCCATGGGTGCGTGGGCAGAGCGGTTGGGGCGATCGCTGACGGAAGACGATGGAAGATAACGAAAGAAGTTGGAAAAGAGACTTGAGAGATTTTTCTCCTTTCGCGGAAAAATCAACGAAATCTGTGAATTTCGCGATTGACGTCTTCGCCCCGGACCGTTTACGTTTCCCCTGTTCGCTCATGAAGGGCGACGTTCCCGGGCTAAGGCTGCCCTGGAGCACCTCGCTGGCGCCTTGCTCGCAGCCTCCCGTTTCAGATGCGAAACGGCCTGCGGCCCCGCCAGTTCTTACGGTACTCCCCACGTGTTTTGTCGTTGGTTCACGCACGGAGGGAAGATCCATGTTAGTTCTCAGTCGCAAGGTGGGCGAAAAAATCCGTATCGGCGATGACATCGTGATCACGATCACGGCCATTGCGGGCGAACGCGTGCGGATCGGCGTCACCGGTCCGATGCACATCCCCATCCATCGCGAGGAAGTTTATCACCGGATTCAAGGCGAGGCGGTCGACGAGCCGTGCTTGACCGATAGCGTGCGAAACAGCGCGCCGGCGTGCTCATAGGCACACCGTTCCGGTCGGAAAACGCGTGTCGATCACCGAAATCGATTCGTGGTTCTCCCGGCGCCCGATTTGCTCCCGGCGGGGCAGTGCAGACGCGAGCTCCGACGGCTCGCGGCATGCGAGCCGAACTCCAAGGAGCAACGGGTGGGACGCAAATACGTCACGGTCGACGGGAACGAGGCGGCGGCTTATGTCGCTCATCAGACCAACGAGGTGATCGCGATCTACCCGATCACGCCGGCCACGCCGATGGGCGAACTGGCGGACGCGTGGTCGGCGGCCGGGCAGCGGAACATCTTCGGCGCCGTCCCGGAGATTATGGAAATGCAGAGCGAAGGTGGAGCGGCGGGCGCGATCCACGGCGCGCTGCAAACCGGCGCGTTGGCGACGACGTTCACCGCGTCGCAGGGCCTGCTGCTGATGATTCCCAACATGTACAAGATCGCTGGCGAGTTGACGCCGACGGTCTTTCATGTGGCGGCCCGCGCTTTGGCCACACATGCGCTCTCGATCTTCGGCGATCATTCGGACGTCATGTCGACCCGCGGCACCGGCTGGGCGATGCTGTGCGCGGCCTCCGTTCAAGAAGCGCATGACTTCGCCCTGGTCGCGCAGTCGGCGACGCTGAAATCGCGAGTGCCGTTCCTGCATTTCTTTGACGGCTTTCGCACTTCGCACGAAGTCAACAAAATCGAACAACTGACGGTGGACGATCTGCGGGCGATGATCGACGCGGGCGACGTGCAGGCGCATCGCGATCGGGCGCTCGATCCGGACCAGCCGAAGCTGCGTGGGACCGCGCAGAACCCCGACGTCTTTTTCCAGGCGCGCGAAGCCTGCAATCCGTTCCATGACGCGGTGCCGCAGGTCACGCAGCAAACCTTCGACGCGTTTGCTCGGCTCACCGGCCGCGCGTACCGGCTGTTTGAATACGTGGGCGCGGCGGACGCCGAGCGGGTGATTGTGCTCATGGGTTCGGCCGCGGGCGCGGTGGAAGAGGCGGTCGAGACGCTGGTCGCGCGGGGCGAGCGGGTGGGACTCGTCAAAGTGCGTCTGTATCGCCCCTTCGACGGAGCCGCATTGGCCGCCGCCTTGCCGTCGACGACCCGCCACATCGCGGTGCTTGACCGGGTAAAAGAGCCGGGCGCGGCGGGCGAGCCGTTGTTTCTGGATGTGGTGGCTTCGCTGGCAAGCCGCTGGATGGGACCGGCGACGCCACGGGTGATCGGCGGTCGCTACGGGTTGGCTTCAAAGGAGTTCACGCCCGCGATGGCGGCGGCCGTCTTCGCGGAACTGGCGATCGACTCGCCGCGACGCCAATTCACGATCGGGATTCACGACGACGTGACGCGGCTGAGTTTGAAGTGGGACCCCGAGTTCGCGGCCGAGCCGGCGGACGTCAAACGCGCGGTGTTCTACGGTTTGGGCAGCGACGGCACGGTGGGCGCGAACAAGAACTCGGTGAAGATCATCGGCGAGAACACCGACTTGCATGCGCAGGGCTATTTCGTCTACGACTCGAAAAAGGCCGGGAGCACCACGGTGTCCCACCTGCGTTTCAGTCCGCGTCCGATCCGTTCCACCTACTTGATCCGCCGAGCCGGATTCGTCGCCTGCCATCAGTTCCACTTCCTCGAGCGGATGGATGTGCTCGAAGTGGCCGAACCCGGCGCGACCTTTTTGCTCAACAGCCCCTATGGCCCGGACGAGGTTTGGGATCGGCTGCCGGTCGAAACCCAGCGGCAGATCCTGGAAAAGCGGCTGCGTTTTTATGTGGTTGACGCGAGCAAAGTGGCGTCGGAGGCGGGACTCGGAGGCCGTATCAACACCGTGATGCAGGCTTGCTTCTTCGCGCTCGCCGAAGTGTTGCCGCGCGATGAAGCGCTAGCCCATATCAAAGCGGCGATTCGCAAGTCGTACGCGAAACGTGGCGAAGCCGTGTTGCAACGCAACTACGCGGCGGTCGACGCCTCGCTCGCCGGCCTCCGTGAAGTTCCGTTGCCCGCGAACGCGACCAGCCCGCTTCGCCGCCTGCCGCCGATCGCGGCCGACTCGCCCGACTTCGTCCAACGCGTCACCGCGCGGATCATTGCCGGCCAAGGCGATTTGCTGCCGGTCAGCGCGTTGCCCGTCGATGGCACCTTCGCCACGGGCACCGCGCGCTATGAAAAGCGAAGCATCGCGACCGAGATTCCCATTTGGGATTCGCGGATTTGCATCGAGTGCGGATTGTGCGCCATGGTCTGTCCCCATGCCGCCATCCGCACCAAGGCGTATCCAGCCACCGACAGCGTTCCAGTCGCCGACAGCGTTCCAGCCGCTGCCGGCAGCGGCGCCGACGGGACGGGATGGAACAGCGCGCCAGCCGGCTTTCCATTCCGCACCATTGCCAGCGGGGACTTGGCGGGCCATCGCCTGACGATTCAAGTCGCGCCGGACGACTGCACGGGATGCGGCGTCTGTGTCGATGTATGCCCGGCCCGCAGCAAAGAATCGGTAAAGCACAAGGCGATCAACATGTCGCCGAAAGCCGAGCATCTGGAGACGGAACGAGCACGGTTCGCGCATTTCGTCGCGCTGCCGGAACTCGATCGGACCCGAGTCAAACGCGACACGGTCAAAGGTTCGCAGTTGCTTCTGCCACTCTTTGAATTCTCCGGCGCGTGCGGCGGGTGCGGTGAAACACCCTATCTGAAACTGCTCACGCAACTGTTCGGCGACCGCTTGCTGGTCGCCAACGCCACGGGGTGCTCGTCGATCTACGGCGGCAATCTACCGACAACGCCCTGGAGCGTTGACCGCGATGGCCGCGGCCCGGCTTGGAGCAATTCGCTCTTCGAAGACAATGCCGAATTCGGCCTTGGCATGCGGCTCGCAACCGATGCCAAATACGACCAGGCCCGGCAGTTGCTCGAGTCGCTTGCCGATGTGATCGGTCACGATTTGGCAGCGGCCATCGCGAACTCGCCGCAAGATACCGAAGCGGCACTCCGCGAACAGCGTTCGCGAATCGCCGAACTGCGGTCACGGCTCGAACATTTTCTGCGGAACGGGAGCGGCCGCCTGGATGCGCTCGGAAGCCCGAGTGCGTTTAGCGGCGAGAGTGCTTTCAGCAGTGCGAGTGCGTTCAGCGGCTCGAATGCGTTCAGCGGCTCAAGTGCGTTCAGCGGCTCAAGTGCCCCTAGCGGCCTGGAGGGGCGGGCCAGCCACGATGCGCGCGGCGAGCGGTTCGCGGCGGGAACTGCCGGCGGAGCCGCCGGCGGAGCCGCGTCCCAGGGGTCGGCGGCGGGGTTCGAAGCGAGCGTCTCCGACCGGGCGCGGAGGCTCTTGGGATTGGCGGCTTCGTTGGTGCATCGCAGCGTCTGGATCGTGGGCGGCGATGGCTGGGCGTACGACATCGGCTTCGGTGGACTTGATCATGTGCTGGCATCGGGCCGCAACGTCAACATTCTGGTGCTTGACACCGGCGTCTACTCGAACACGGGCGGACAAGCGTCGAAGTCGACACCACGCGCGGCGGTGGCCAAATTCGCGGCGGGTGGAAAAGCGGTGAAACGCAAGGATCTCGGCATGCTGGCGGTCGCGTACGGCAACGTGTATGTCGCGCAGATCGCGCTTGGAGCCAACCCGCTGCAAACCCTGCGTGTGTTCGAAGAAGCCGAGTCCTATCCGGGAACTTCGCTGATTCTTGCCTACAGCCACTGCGTCGCTCACGGGATTGAAATGTCGACATCGATGAGCCATCAGAAAGACATCGTCCGCTCCGGTTTCTGGCCGCTCTTCCGCTACGACCCGCGCGAGGCGAATCAAGGCGGACATCCCTTTCATCTCGACAGCAGGAAACCATCGCTGCCGTTTGCCGAGTTGGCGAAGAAGGAAGGCCGCTTCGCGATGCTGGCCCGGTCGCAACCCGCTGTCGCGGAGACGCTCTTCCGCC
>CAIXSC010000605.1 GCA_903921945.1 uncultured Planctomycetaceae bacterium | reverse complement strand
TCCACCACGTCGAACTCGGCCCGCGTACCGCCGTCCGTGCCGCCGTTGAGCGTGTCATCGCCCACGTCGCCGAACAGCCGGTCATTGCCAGCCTCGCCTTCGAGGCGGTCATTGCCCAGACCACCGTTCAGCAGGTCGTTGCCAGCGTTTCCAAACAGCGTGTCGTTGTCGCCGCCGCCCACCAAGGTGTCTTGGCCTTCACCGCCGAGGATCGTATCAGCGCCCATGTCGCCATCCAGAAAGTCGTCGCCGGCTCCGCCTTGCAGTTGATCGACGCCAGCGCCGCCGAAGAGCGAGTCCTCGTCATCGCTACCATCCATCACGTCATTGCCAGCGTAGCCGTACAACGTGTCGCGGCCCGAGCCACCAATGAGCGTGTCGTTGCCGCTCGAGCCATGAATTGTGTCGTTGCCGGCGCCGCCATCGATCGCCAGGACATTGATCAACGCCACGAACCCATTCGTTGCGATCGGGCGGCGGAAGTCGAGCAGATTGGCGTTCTCGTTGCCGACAATCCGCGTTTTGTTGCCGACAATGCTTTCGATGCCATTACCTAATCCGTCGAACGCGTCCAGCACCAACTCCGCCGGCGTCACGCTAATGTCGGTAATCTTCAGCCGATCGGAGCCGCCACCACCTTGGATCTTGTCGAACTCGGATTCGTTGCCGCGGCTGCGGATTTCATCATCGCCGCCCTCGCCATCGACTAGGTCGCTGTTGATCCGCGTTCGGCTGTCCATGCCACCGTCCAGCACGTCATTGCCGTCGCCGCCGTACAAGCTGTCATCGCCCGCTTCGCCCAGCAGCGTATCGTTGCCGAGGGCGCCGTAAAGCGTGTCATTTCCAGAACTGCCCCTTAGTGTGTCGAAGTCGGCTTCGCCGTACAGAACGTCATTGCCCGACTCGCCATCCAGCCAATCGACGCCATCGCCGCCGAACAGCGAGTCCACGCCCGATCCACCACGCAGCCGGTCCGAATTCGCGTTGCCGTACAAACTGTCGTTGCCACTGCCGCCCAACAGATCGTCGTCGTTGTCGCCGCCGCTTAGCCGATCATTGCCCGCGCCGCCCAGGATGAAGTCGTTACCTGCGCCGCCGTCAATGACATCGTCGCCATCCGTCCCGAAAATCATTTCGCTCGCGGACGTTCCAACGATCGTGTCGTTGCCAGGTGTGCCGACAATGATTTGCGATTTGGAGGCCAGTCCTTGGAAGACGCTGGTGATGTCGAACACCGACTGGTCGTCGTAAATGGCGATTCGAGCCGACTCGAAGCCCGTGGCGCGGAAGTTTCCTTTGTCGATCGCGTCGGTCACCACGAGCGTTTTGCCAGTCGGCGATTTGACGTACGCCTGCACCGCTTTGATGTCCTCGAGCGTCAACGCGACAAGTTGACGCGGCGTGAACGTCAGCGTCACGCTGTCGGTCCCGGCGCCGCCGTCGTACATGACATAGCCTTGCGCCGCATCGGTCGCTCTCTCGTTGCTATACGACGTGGTCATCGCGTCGTTACCGCCGCCGCCGGAAACGAGCGGAGTGTTTCGCACGGCCGTGAAGCCCAGGTGGATTCGGTTAGAGCCGTTGTTCCCCTGCAGCGGGAAACCAGCGCCATCGAAGATGTCGATGCTATTCGCGAATCGATCAAAGCTGGAATTGAAACCATTGAGCGTCACGGGCCCGTTGCCGACATTCACCGCGATGTCGATCGCAACCGACTGGCCTTCGTCATCGATGCCGCCTTGTGGATTGCCGAATTCAAAGTCATTGCCACTGAACTGGAGCACACTGGTTTGAGCCGGGCCGTCCAGGGTGTCGTTCACCGAGATTCCCGTGATTGTGTTCTCGCCCGCGTTGCCGCGAACGTAATTGAAATCCACATCGCAGACGATCGCGTCGTTGCCGTCACCACCGATCACATTCTCGATACTGGAGCCAACGGCGGCGGCCGCGATCCCCCCACCGATCCCCGTCGCCGATCCCGTGGTCAAATCAACTTCAATCCTTGACTTGTA
>CAIXSC010000604.1 GCA_903921945.1 uncultured Planctomycetaceae bacterium | reverse complement strand
ATGAATATGTTGCGTCACCGGTTTCGCGTGGCGGTCGGAAATCGATCGTCAGCCGTGCTACGGCACGGCTTCACGAGTGGCTCAAAGTTGCCGATCTGTTGGCCGAAAACCACACTCAACGTAGCTTGGGGTAACGCCCCAAGACGCATGACCGACCAACGACCTATGGTTGGCTAAAAGCCAACCTCGCCATGGCCACTACAACGCGGCGATCATGGAACCGTATGGCAGGTGGACGCCTTCGGGATGGAACGATGGAGCGATGGAGCGGAACTGCCGGCGATTTGTCTTGATCGCGGATCGGGTGCTCCGTAGACTCGCCCGCCGCTCCGTACCGTATTTCCGCGCAAGGAGGTGCCGGACCCATGCCACGCCCAATCGTTTTTGGACCCATATTGGGGTTCGCCCTTGTGCCAGCGTTACTTTCGGCGCCACTCCCCTTCCCCATCACCTCGGGATGGCACGCGGCGGCGCAAGCCCAGCAACCCGCAGCGGCGCGGCCGGCGACCAATCAAACAACCGTCACCGCCGCCTCGGCGCCGGCCGCCGTGGCTCGGGTCACGAAAGGGGCGGGCGTACTTCCCAACGATCATGGCCAAGTGTGGCGCGAATACGACATCAGTCCCTATACGGCTCGAGTGAAACAGGTTGAACGGCCAGAGCAGGCGGTGATCGATTGGGTGTTACGGGAAACCGGTACCGACCTGTGGTTTTCCGAACCGTTGGGGATCCTGAACGCCAACCGGTCGGTGCTCCGCGTTTACAACACGCCGGATGTTCAGCGAGTGGTGGCGAACATTGTCGACCGGTTCGTGTACTCGGCGATCGAAACCCAAGCGGTGGGCCTGCGACTGGCAACCATTGGCAGCCCGAATTGGCGCTCGCGGGCCTATCCGATCATGCGGTCCGTCGGGGTGCAAACCGCCGGCGTCGAGGCCTGGTTGATGTCCAAAGAGAACGCCGCCTTACTGCTCGCGGAACTGTCGCGACGGTCGGATTTCCGCGATTACAGCACGCCGAATCTCGCCGTGGCCAATGGCATGCGCCAGGACGTAACGCGAACGCGGCCGCGGACGTATGTCAAATCGTTCCGCCCCCGCGATCCGAACGCTGGCGGGGCCGAATCGGACGTGGGCCAGTTGGACGAAGGCTTTCGCTTGCAAGTCAGTCCGCTCTTTTCGCTCGATGCACGCTCGGTCGACGTGTTCATCAAGTGCGATGTGGATCAAGTGGAAAAATTGGTGCCGGTCGCGGTGGACATTCCCGTATTCGGCGGCCAGTGGCAGCGTGCCCAGGTGCAGGTTCCACAGCTCGTAAGCTGGCGTTTGAACGAGCGGTTTCGATGGCCGACAGACCAAGTTCTCCTGCTGAGCTGCGGCGTCGTCGCGTCGCCCGTTCCCGACGGCAAAGCGGGTGGCAACGCGCTTACGAACTTGCTGGGGTCGGCCCCGAGCCGCGCTGACGCGTTGCTCTTCCTGGAGTGCCTCGCCACACTTCCCGGACCGCCGGCTGTCGGTAATCCGCCGGCCATTCCCGGCTTCGCACCGACAGATTCCGCCGCCCGACCTGGGGTGACTGGCGGTATTAGCACTCGCGGAAGGTATTAAAAAGCGATAACCAGGGTCGAGCGTGAACGGGTTGGCGAAACCTAGACGACGGCGGGTGTCTGAATCAAACTAGCGGTTCGGCCGTCATGTGGCGGTTCGATACGAAAGCGCAAGCCGTAGTGGTTGCGGAAGCGATAGCGGCGTGGGAGTGGGCATGAGCGAAACTGGTAAGCGTCGAGTCGTGATCACGGGAATGGGGTTGGTGAGCCCGTTGGGCAATACGCCCCAAGCACTGTGGGAGGCGTTGGCGGCAGGCCAGAGTGGCGTGCGGCCGCTGACGCGTTTCCCATGCGACACGCTGCCGGTGAAGTGCGGAGCCGAGGCGATCGAGTTCACAGCGGATATCGAAAACTTCGGACCGCTCGACAAACTCATGCAGCGGACCATCCGCAAAGGTCTCAAGGTGATGTGCCGCGAAATCCAGATGGCGGTGGCCTCGGCGCAGCTCGCCCTGGTCGATGCCCGGCTGGATGCCGCTCAACGCAATCCCGAGCGGGTCGGCGTTACGTTCGGGTCGGATTACATCATGACCGCCCCCGAGGAACTGACCGACGGCATCCGCGCCTGCCTTGATGCTTCCGGCCAGTTCGACTGGGATCGCTGGGCGGAAGTCGGTTTGCCGAAAGTCGACCCGTTGTGGCTTCTCAAGTACCTGCCGAACATGCCGGCCAGCCACGTCGCGATCTACAACGACCTTCGCGGCCCCAGCAACTCGATCACGATGCGCGAGGCCTCGGGCAACCTGACGCTGGGCGAGGCTTACACGACGATTGTTCGCGGCAGCGCTGATGCCATTGTCGCGGGCGCGACCGGCACGCGTATTCATGCATTGAAAACGGTCCAGGTGGCGTTACAGGAGGAGTTGGCGGAGGGCGATGGCGTTCCCGCCCACATGTCGCGTCCCTTTGACAAGGGCCGGCGGGGGATGGTCCTGGGAGAGGGCGCTGGCGTGCTAGTGCTGGAAGAACGCGAATCGGCGTTGCGTCGCGGGGCGACGATCCTGGCTGAAGTGCTTGGGCAAGGCGCCGCGATGGCCGCCGATTCCTCGGGACGCCCCGACTACGAGCAAGCTCTCGCGCTGGCCGGCGCCAAGGCCCTGCGAGATGCGGGACTGGAACCGACCGGTGTCGGCCACGTCAACGCCCATGGTCTGTCCACGGTCGCGGTCGATCGCGCGGAAGCGCGGGCGATGCAACGCGTCTTTGGCGCGCACGTAGCCCGGGTCCCTGTCGTTGCCGCGAAGAGCAATTTCGGCAACCTTGGCGCCGGCGGCAGTGTGGTCGAATTGATGGGCAGTATCCTGGCGTTCCGCCACGGTTCCCTCTTCCCGCTGCTGAATTACGAATCTCCCGATCCCGACTGTCCGATCCGCGCCGTCGTTGATCCGGTGACTCCGCCTGGCAACACCGTGCTCAAGTGGAGCGTCACGCCGCAGGGACAAGCCAGCGCCATCGTCGTTGGAGCGGCGTAAACCGGCCGCTTCTTCTCCACGCGGCCTGCGTCTCCTAAAATGGCCGCATGCTCGCTATTGATCCCCTGCATACGTTGATCGCTCTGGCGCCGCTGGCCTTTTACGCCTTAACCATGGCGTATTGCAACTTGATGCGGCGGCCGGTGTTGCTGACCGGCGCTCGTGACGCGGCGCTGCTGGGCGTCGCGGTCAGCGGCTTGGTCGCCGCTGGCCCGATGGAGCTCTTCATGCCGGAAGCGGCCGCCTTGCGGTTCCACAGCTACATCTGGGTGCTACTCGCTGTCTTCTACTTGTTGTGCCTCGCCCTGATTGTGCTGGTGATTCGGCCGCGGCTGGTTGTCTATAACATCTCCAAGTCGCAGATCCGACGGCTTGTGACCGAGACGGCCTCGCGGCTGGATAACGACTCGCGCTGGGCCGGCGATTGTTTGGTCCTGCCGAATCGCGGTGTGCAGCTTTATCTCGAAACGTCGTCGTGGCTGCGGAATGCCCAACTGATCGCGACCGGCCCGCGGCAGGACTACGCTGGCTGGCGCCTGTTGGAATTGGAGTTGTCCGAGACGCTGCGGGGAACCCGCCGTTCCCGCAATCCACATGGCTACCTGCTGCTCGCCACGAGCATCAGCTTGGCGGCCACCGCCGTGATCGCCGCGACCTACGACAGCGTGCTAATGGCAAGACTGGTTCGCGATCTGTTCCGCGAATGAGCTGCCGATCGATGGAAACCGTTCGCCCATTTGCCTCTCCCATGGTGACGCCGTGAGTCGCAACAATCGCCGTACGGCCGCCGCACTACTGATGGCGGCCGCTTTCCAGATCGCGAGCGCCTGGGTGGCGTTCGCCGTTGAGCCTCAGCCGCCTTTCCTGGGTGGCGGGCCGGCGCGCACGGCCGCCCCATTGCCGGACGGGACGGCGGCGGCCGAACGTCACATGGCGGGGCTGCGAGTTCCACCGGGAATGAAGATCGAGTTGTTTGCCGCGGAACCGCAGCTCGGCAACCCGGTCGCGCTCTGCCTGGACGAACGCAATCGGGTCTACATCGCCGAACAATATCGATTCAATCAGGGCACCGAGGAGAATCGGACCCGCCCCTTCCTCCTGGAAGACGATCTTCAAGTTCGCACGCTCGCCGATCGCGTCGCGATGTATCGCAAACATCTGAACCAATTCGCGGGCGGTTGGGATTGGTTCACTCGACATACCGACCAAGTCCGGTTGCTCGAGGATCGCGATGGCGACGGCCGGGCCGAACGCTCGACGGTTTACGCGGACGGTTTCAACGGAGTGCTCGATGGCTTGGCAGCCGGATTGACCGCGCGTGACGGCACGGTTTGGCTCACCTGTGTCCCGCGTCTGTGGCGGCTCCGGGACCGCGACGGCGACGGCCAAGCCGACGACCGCCAAGTCTTGCTGGAAGGCTTCGGCGTAAACGCGGCGTTCCTGGGACATGACCTGCACGGCCTCGCCTGGGGACCCGATGGCCGTCTCTACTTTTCGGTCGGCGACCGCGGTTTTCATGTCACGACGCCCGAAGGATCGGTGCTGGCCACGCCGCGCCGCGGGGCCGTGTTCCGCTGTTGGCCTGATGGCCGCGGGCTGGAAGTGGTTCACACGGGGCTTCGCAATCCGCAGGAATTGGCGTTCGACGACCATGGCAATCTGTTCGCCGCCGACAACAACTGCGACCGCGGCGACCACTCGCGATTGGTCTACGTGGTGGATGGTGGCGACAGCGGCTGGAACATGGCGTTCCAAACAATTCCCGATCCGTACCCCACGGGACCGTGGCATGCCGAGCGAATGTGGTATGTGGATGGCGATCCGGCGGCCGAAGGGGTGCAACCGGCGTGGGTGTTGCCGCCGGTGGGCAAGCTTGGAGCGGGTCCCTCCGGTTTCGCCCACTATCCCGGCACGGGGCTCGCACCGCGCTACCGCGATCATTTCTTCCTCTGCAACTACACCGGAAGCGGCGGCTTGGAGTCGTTCGCGGTGGAACCGCGTGGCGCGAGCTTCACGATTGTCGACGCCCACGACTTCCTCAAGCCGATCTTCGCCACCGATTGCGATTTCGGCTACGACGGCCAACTGTATGTTTCCGATTACGTGGGCTTGGAATGGAACGGCGGCAGTCGCGGCGGCCGCGTCTATCGCCTGTTCGATCCCAAGTTCCGCGACTCGCCCGAGTCCCGTCAGACTCGCGAACTGTTCGCCAACGGCTTCACGGCGCTCGCCACCGATCGGCTCGTCGAATTGCTCGCGCACGCGGACCAGCGAGTTCGCCAGCGGGCTCAATACACTTTGGCCGAACGTGGTGGCCCATCGCTGGAGCCGTTGCAGCGCCGCGCCGCTCGCGGCGAGACGCGCATTCCGCGACTGCATGCCTTGTGGGGACTGGGCCAAATCGTTCACCGCCAACCCGAACTGCGGTCACGTCTCGATCGCGCGGCATGGCTCAACGACGCCGACGACGAGTTCCGCGCGCAAGCCGCACGCTTGGCTGGCGAATTGGGCGACGCGTCGCAAACGGATCGGCTCATCGAACTGCTCCGCGATCCCTCGGCCCGCGTACGGTTTTTCGCCGCCGAATCGCTCGGCAGGCTCCGCTCCGCGTCCGCCACGGAACCGCTTTGGCGACTGGTCCGCGACAACAACGATGCGGACCGCTACGTCCGGCATGCGGCTGTGGTGGCGCTGTCGCGAGTTCCCGACTCAGCCGCGGCGCGACGCACGAACGATCCGGATGCGTCAGTCCGCCGCGCTGCCGTGCTCGTGCTGCGCCGCCAACTCGATCCCGCGTGTGCGCGATTCCTCGCCGATTCCGATCCGACGATCGTGACCGAAGCCGCGCGCGCGGTCCACGATCTTCCGTTGGGGGCGCCCGCGTTGGAGTCGTTGGCCGCCTTCGCGGACCGCTTGGCGATCGCGCCCGACGGCTGGCCGGAAGCGCTTTCGCGTCGAGTGATCAACGCGAATTATCGGCTCGCGGAAGGCCGGCATTGGTCGGCCCTCGCGCGCCTCGCGAGCACTCCGGGACTCGCGTCAATGGCGCGTCGCGACGCGCTCGATGCCTTGCGGATGTCGCTCGATCCGCCGCCGCGGGATCGGGTGACTGGCGATTGGAATCCGCCGCGGAAAGCCGCCACGACGACGGTTCGCGACGCGGTGAAACCGACGATCGCCGCGCTGCTGGCCCAAGCGGACGATAAGTTGCGTCCCGAAATCGCGCAGCTCGCCGCACGGCTTGAACTGCCTGTCGACGACCGGATTTTTATCTCCTGGACCACGGATGCCGCGATGGCTGCCGCGTCCCGGATCGCCGCGATTCAATGGCTCGATCAGCGTCGGCACCCTGAGCTGCCCGCGTTGCTCGAGCGGCTCGTTGGCGACGCGGAACCGTCCGTGCGTTCCGCTGTTCGTGAACAGCTTGCGAAACGCGACCCGGCCCGCGGCGCTCGGTTGTTCGCCGAAACGCTGGCGCAATCCACGGTCGCGCTGGAGCGCCAGGAGGCGCTCGCCGGACTGGCTCGGTTGCGGACGGCCGCGGCGGACGATCAGTTGCTCGGTTGGGCGGAAAAGCTGGCGGCCGACGAAGCGCCACCCGAATTGCAGCTTGACATTGTCGAGGCGGTCACAGCTCGGGGACTGCCGGCGGCGACCGCATCGACCAAGCGGTTCCAAGATCGAGCGGCCCAGACCGGTCCACTGGGAAAGTACCGGGCGGCGGTCATGGGTGGCGATCCGGCACGCGGACGGGAACTCTTCCGCGGCCATCGAATCGCCCAGTGCCAACGCTGCCATAAGGCTCAAGGCGAAGGGGGCGACGCGGGCCCCGATTTATCGCAGGTCGCCATGCGGCATGATCGCGCCAGCCTGCTTGAATCGCTCGTCGATCCGAGCGCGAAGATCGCGCCGAATTATGGCGCGGTGAGCGTGGTGCTGGAAGATGGCCGAGTCGTCGCGGGAACGCTCCGCAAGGAAACGGCCGCTACGCTCACCTTGCTAACCCCCGACGGCCGGGAAACCGAGATCCGGCTGTCGGACATTGACGAACGCACCCCGCCTCGTTCTCCCATGCCCGCCGTCGAACGCGCGCTCTCGCTCCGCGAACTCCGCGACCTCGTCGCGTTCCTCGCGGAACTTCGCTAAGGAACTCCGCATTTTTTTTGCACGACGGACATCTTGTCCGTCGCGATCGAGGACTGGCTTTGCCGGTTCGGTGCGCTTACCGCAAGTCGAGCTTAAGTTCGGTCGAGCCGGCGGCGGGGACTTCCAAGGTCAGACCCGATTCGGCGACGTTGCCGAACTTTGCCGGGATGGGTGACTTGAATCCGCCCGGCGGCTCGGGAGCCAACACGCCCGGTTCAATTTCCTGTACGGCGCTGACCGAAACCGACACCTTGTAAGAACCGGCCGGCGCTCCGTCTTTATCGCCGTACGACTTCAAGGCGAACTTGCCCGACGCGTCCGACTTGCCCGATGCGGCCGACTCGCCATCCACCGACTGGCACGAGATCGTCGCGTTCGCCAAAGGCTGGCCATTGTAGGTCACGGTGCCGGCGGCCGGCACAGTCGGCAACTGCTTCGGACCGGGCGGCTCGGAAGGACCGCAACCTGCGAGCGACCAGGCGGCCATCATCACGCATGCCCCAGCCAGCCAACCGCTCCGCCGCGGAAAACGCCAAACGAATGAACGCCGAGTCGGCCGCGCAAAAGAGAGATCTGTCAAAGCTAACACTCCTCGGAATGATGAATGAAAACAGGAGCGGGTTGCGGCGTCTCCGCAGCCCGCTGGAAAAACTTCATGAGACTCAACCGCGTTGCCAAGCGACCCGCGCTAGTTGTTGGCGGTCGGCTCGCCGCCGTCCTTGCTCCCAAGCGCTCCAAACACGCCGAAGGGGCTCGGGCCCGTCAACGCCGTGCCGTTCGCGTTCTGATTGCCGCAGTTAATCGTCTGCGAAATGAACCGAACCGAGCCATCGCCCATCAGCGCCATCACGCCACCGGGATGCTGCGAGCTAGGCGGGTAAAGCCCTGGCTGCGCATCGTGCGCGTTCCATGCGCAAGAGACCGAATTCGGCGGCGCGTTCGTCGTCAATCCGCCGAACCCCATGCCGCCATCCGGCCAGCGCACACCCGACCAGGCCCCCGCCGTGATCGACCACGTCCGCGTCGTGCGGTTGTAGTAGCTCTGGCAAGCCGCCGGCGTCGTGAACCATGCTCCGCCTTGATAACCGGTCAGGGTGACACCGACCGTCGCATTGCCGCGCCGACGTTCCGACATGGCGATCGTGTTGCTCAATCCGTCCGTGATTTCCGCCATGGTGAACCCCTTCGCCTGGCGGTTGGACAAATCCCGCGGAAACATCCCCCGGCTGATTCGGTTCGTGGTGTGGAGGTCGATCGAGTCGCCGCAGTTGAACATGTAGTTCGTGTGCTTCACGCCGGCGGTCGGACGGCTGATGTCCGACGGGCAATAGAACCCCGGAATGTTCGCTTGCCATGGCGTGTAGGTGCCATTCCACGGTTCCGGCCCGCCAGGCGCGAACACTGTGGTGCCCACCGTAAGCGGCGACATGATCTGGTCGTAAAGCGGCTGCTGCTCCATGTACTGCAACAGATCAATCAAACCGCTTTTGCGGCCACCGTAGCTCGCCGGATCCGGATACATCCCCTCGCGGAATGGCAGGTACCCCTTCGAGTCATGGTGATTGTGGATCGCCAATCCGAGCTGCTTGAAATTGTTCGAGCACTGGCTGCGGCGGGCCGCCTCGCGAGCCGCCTGGACCGCCGGCAGCAGCAACGCGACCAACACGCCGATAATCGCGATCACCACCAGCAACTCGACGAGCGTGAACGCCACGCGTTTCGTCCGAGACCGAAAACGGTTAGAGACCATGAAAAAACTCCGACTGAAAGGAATGAAGCGACGTGCCCAAGCCCTAAGGCCGGTTTGCACGCCGCCAGAAAACATTACTGGACTGTAGGCTGCCCTTCGGAGGCGGTTCTGTCAACCCTAACTGGATTGAAAGGTTCGCGCCGATCGTTGACCGCCAAGCTGAAGGCGCTCGCCAAGCCGCGAATTGAGATAGCCCATTGGGGTGGGTCTGGAGTGAGAGTGGCGGATTTGTGGGAAGCCGTGGGGCGGGGCTCAGCCGTCGGCCTGCCTCTCTGCGGGAAACGCCCTGCGGTGCGTCCATCTGCAACGATGGACGCGATCGAGCGATTTATGGACGGCCACTTGTCATGGACGACGTTGCTGGCGAAGCCGGGCCCACGGCGACCGCGCCGCCTCCCTGATCGAGCCGCCAGTAGCGATTGGGCTCGAGGCCGAAGAACGATTGCCGCGTTCCCTCGGGCCATGTCACCTCGATGGAAACTTCGCGAGCCTTCGTGGGCGAATCGCCATTGGCCTCGCTTCCAAGGCCGATCGACAGTCGGCGATCGTGTGCTGATAGGTAGCTGCCGCCACCGGCCAGGAAATGCGTCGCCAGAGGAGCCGATGCGGAGGGCGCTGGCGTGTCGCCAGGGGCGAGGTGAATACGGATCGTCGCCCCGACCGCGTTGCGGTTTGCGTGACGGCCGTCGCCGACCAGTTCCAATCCGATCCAGGGCGAGGCGGGTGTGGCCGTGTTACGCAGTAATGCGACCGGCCCGCCGACCGCGGAAACCGCCAAGTCCGGGCGGCCGTCACGGTCAAAATCCGCGCGGGCCACCCCTCGGCCAACTCGTGGCCAAGCGAACGCGGGACCGGCCTTCGCCGACTCGTCCCGAAACTGGCCGCGGCCACGGCCGCGAAACAACTGCAGCGGCTGGGCGTAGGGCACCTTGAGAAGTTCCATCGCGGAGCGGTAGACGTGGCCATTGGCGACGGCCAGATCCAGCACGCCATCCAGGTCGGCATCGAGGAACGCGGCGCCGAATCCGAGCTTATCGCGGCTGGGCGGTCCGAGCCCTGACGGCGTGGAGGACTCGTCAAACCGCAATTGTCCGCGATTCCGGAAGAGCACGTTGGGTTGGCCCTGGAAATTGGTGACGAACAAGGCGGGGCGGCCCGAGCCGTCCACCTCGGCCGCCTCGGCGCACATCCCGGACATCGAGGCGCCGTTGGGGCCCAGCGCGCAGCCGGCGAGTGTGGCCCGCTCCTCCAGTCTGGGTGGCCCGCCGGGTTCGGTGCGATTCCGGAATAGATACGCGGGAAACAAGTCGTTGGCGACGTAAATGTCCGGTCGGAGATCTCCGTCCAGGTCGACAATCACAACCGCCAACCCCGGCGCTGGCGACGCGTCCGCGATACCGGCCGCCGCCGATATGTCTTCGAACCGCTCGCCACGACGATTCCAAAACAAGCGATGCGTCGTCCGCGGATAGGCCGAAGGCGGGCAGGAGTAATACAGTCCGCTAGCCGCGTCGCGGCAGACCGGCGCGTTCGCGCCGCCAATCTCGACATAGTTGCAAACATAGAGATCCAAAAAACTGTCCCCGTCGAGATCGCCCCAGGCGCAGCTCGTGCCCCAATGCGGGTTGGCGCCGGCGAGCCCAACCGTTTCGGTCGCGTCGACAAATCTGCCCGCGACATTTCGCAGCAGCGTCAGGCCCTCCACGTGGGTGAGCGCCACATCGTCCCAGCCGTCGTTGTCGTAGTCGCCCACTGCCGCTCCAAACGCCGGTCGGACCGCGTCCAGCCCCGACGACCGGGTCACGTCGACGAAAGTGCCGTCGCCGCGATTGCGGTATAGCCGATGGGCCGACGTGGCTTGCAGGCACAGAAGATCCGGCCAGTGATCGGCATCGAAATCGATCCAGGCCACGCCGCTCCCCATCGTCTCTTCAATCAAGTGACGCGGTGTGGCCGGGGCGTGGTGCTGGAAATCGATTCCACGCTCTGGAGCGACGTCCACAAACCACGGACCGATCGCGGTTCCGGCCCCGGCCGGGGCTTTCGCATCCGTGGTAGCCCGGCCTGCGTCCGCCGGACGGTGTTCCACCTCGCTCGGCCGGTTTCCGCAGCCAGCCAGAGCCAGGAATAGGCAGCCCAACAGGCCGCTGATGACACAGT
>CAIXSC010000603.1 GCA_903921945.1 uncultured Planctomycetaceae bacterium | reverse complement strand
GGGCAGATTCGCGGATTCGCCGAGGACTGGAAAGCGGGCCAAGTAATCTTCCAACTTGGGACGGCGCGGCCAAGCTACGATGTTCCCCGGTGCCGGTTGTTCTTCGCCGCCAACGGCTGGCTCCATCGGTTGAGGAGCGACGGCAGCGTCCGCTTCCACCATTCTGTCCGCGAGCCGCCAGCGGAATTCGAGGTCGATCTTGACCAGTCCCACCACGAAATCACGGGGTGGCGGCGATGGCGACCGGTCGAAATGACGGGCCAAATGGTCGGCCAAATCAGGGATTTTCACTGTCGATCCCGACGACCACGCCTGCCACGCGGCATCGAAATCCCAGGCGGCCTGAAACGAGTTGAAGGGCGGGTGTGGAGTATCCATGAGCCATTTCAAAGAAAGGACTAAAGACTGGCTTCCATCGCCTGCTTGACCTTCTCGGTGAGGCGTCTGGCGATCGACTCGGAGCAGCCGAGCCGCCCCGAGATCTCCTCGAAGCTGTGTCCCTCGAGCCGCAGTTCGACGATCTTGCGCTGGGCAGGGTTCAGCGGCTCCAGGACCCGTTCCAGTAAATCCTGGGCCGCGATCGCCTCCTCGGGCGTCGGTTCGCGGGCGAAATCTTGGATGAACGCGGCGCTGCCCGATTCCTCCGGACTGGCGCACTGGTCCCAGGCAACGAACCGCAGGTCCGCGAAATGCTGGTCGACCCGATGGCCGACTTTTCGCACGGTGATGCGGGCCAAGACCCACCAAAGATCGATGCTGTCGTCCCAAACGAAGCGTTCGTCCCGGAGTCGCCTGAAAAACGTCCGCATCGCGGACTGCACGATATCGTCCGCATCACCAGTTTGAGCCATCCGCGGCGACAGGTGACGTCCCGCCAGGGCCAGCAGCCGGTTCATGTAGAGCTGAAAAATATGAGTTTCCGCCCGTGGATCTCCGGCCTTCGCGGCCGCCACCCACTGCTTCAGGTCGTCGCTCATTCACGCTCCCAGGCCGCCTGCCGCCGCAAATGCCGCCGAACGTTTGCCGCACATCGCGCTGCACGTCGCGCTGCACATCGCGCCAAACATCGACGTGATTTTCGGAATGAACGATCTTGAAAAACGCATCGCCGCCCCAATCGTAAACGTGCTTCGGAACGCCTTCAAGCAAGGACGCCATTCGCCGCCGACATCTTCCTCGAACATGGCTTGCTAAACGTCAAAGTCGGTTCATTCAGCAACGTTATCCACCTCTTCGAACACGGTGACGAATTCGCGTCGAAAACCATCTGACTCCACTTTCTTCTCTATGGAATGCTGTTTGCGATTGGCATGATGGGTGTGTTCGGCCATATCTAGGTTTACGAATGGACGAAAACGGAAAAGCCATTGATCGAAGCCGGGGAAGAGCTGACCTTCGATTACGATACGACGGAAATCGCCTCTCCCCATGTACGACGGACATCTTGTCCGTCGCCCGCTCCGTCGCCCGCCCGGAGAGCGCGATTCGAGCCGCAGGTGAACACGTCTTCGACATGCTCGCGACGGACAAGATGTCCGTCGTACAAGAGGAGGATGCACCACGATCGACCAGCCG
>CAIXSC010000602.1 GCA_903921945.1 uncultured Planctomycetaceae bacterium | reverse complement strand
GGCGTGTTGCTGCTCGTCGCGGCCAGCCTTTGGACCGGCCAACCTTGGCGGACGCTCACCCGCTCAGGGTCCCGATTCCTCCGCTCTTCGGATTCCGCGACAACGCTCGCGGGTTCTGACGGATCCCATCAGGGCGGATCCCATCACGGCGGATCCCATCACGGCGCGGCCCATCACGGCGGAGCCAGCGACTCGGATGGCGCCACGACGAGCCGGCTAGCGAACGGGGCGGGCACCGCGAATGGCGACGGCTCTGCCACGGCAACCAGCGAGTCCGCGTCGTCGCAGGCTGCGTCGTCTCAGTCCGCGTCGCGCGGCGCCGTTGATGGCTGGCCGATGTTCCGCGGCGGCGCGGATCGGCGGGCGATTGCATGGTTGGAAGGCGAACCGCGTTCGGCCGGCTTTCATTGGACACACGCCGCCGACACCACCATTTTTTCCTCGCCCTGTGTCGTTGGCGACCAATTGGTGTTCGCGACGGCGGACGGCATTGGTCCGTTTTCGCCGGCTGGGCGAGGCGCGATTGTCAGCCTGGATCTGGCCACGGGCCGCGAACGATGGCGTTACGCGCCGGACGGATTTCGCGCCACGTTTTGCTCGCCGGTCGCCGCCGAGCAACGCATTGTCTGCGGCGAGGGGTTGCATTTGGTTCAGGACGCTCGCGTGACCTGCCTGGATCTGAAGGGGAACAAACAGTGGGAGTTCCGCACCCGCAGCCATGTCGAAGCGACGCCGTGCATTGCCAGCGGACGCGTGTTTATCGGCGCCGGCGACGACGGTTTCTACGGCCTAGCGCTACATGACGTGGTCGACGGCGCGCCGCGGGTCCTATGGCATCTCAGCGGCGACCAGTTTCCGGATTGCGAGTCGCCGCCGGTCGAACAGGATGGCGTCGTGTATTTCGGCTTGGGGCTCGGCGGCCAAGCGGTCTGTGCCGTCGATGCCGCGACAGGCCGCGTAAGGTGGCGGACGCCCACACCACATCCGGCGTTCGCTCCGCCGGCGATAGTCCCCGCCGGCCGAGACCATCCCGCGATGCTGGTCGCCGCCATTGGTCGCGGCAACTTCGTGCAATCGGCCGACGAACTGCTCGCGGCGAAACTGGATGAACTCCGCGAGGAAAACGCCTCCCCCGCGCAACTTGATGCCGCGCGCCGCGAACTCGGGCCGGCGGGGGAACTGTGGTGGTTCGATCTTGCCACTGGTGACGTGCGACAAAAATTCGCCGCCGGCGACACGATCCTGGGCGGTGTCGCGGTCGACGAACAGGGACTCGCGTTCGGCTCGCGCGACGGCCGGGTTTATCGACTTTCGCACACCGGCGAGCTGCGTGCGCGGTGGGAGGCTCGCGAGCCAATCGTCACATCGCTTGTTTCCGCGCGCGAACAACTGTTTGTCGTCGCTCGCTCGGGCCGGCTTCACGCGCTGGATCGCGAAACGCTCGCGCCGCGCTGGGACATGCAGCTTGGCGATGGCGAGAACTTCCTGTCGTCGCCAGTGCTTGCCCGCCGTCGTATCTACGTTGGCACGCCCGCCAACGGCTTGCGGTGCGTGGGGCTCGACACGCCTCCCGCGCCGCTAGTCTGGAACCGCGGCGCGTATGGCGGCCCGGCCGACGATCGTCCGCTCCCGCCGCAAGCCAGCGTGGCTTGGGTGGATCGTCCGTCCGACGAGTCGCAACGGTCGACGACCGAAGACTCGCCGCTGCGACTGTGGTGCCCCACCCCCACAACTTCCCATCTCGTCGTCGTGCGCAGCGACACTCGCGCGACCCACGTCTCCGCGTATCCACGCCAACCGTCCCCGCCTTCAAGCCACTCGCCTCCCGCCTCGATGAACGCGCGCGAAGCTCCACCGGTTCGCCGTGGCGAGTGGCGGCTTCCTGGCGTTTCGCTCCTTCCACCCGCCGCGGTCGGCGATCTGGTGGTCCTCGCGCTCGAACGGCAACTCGTTGCGATCGATACGGCTTCCACCCAGCCCCAGCCACGCTGGCAGGTGCCGTTCACGGAGCGGCCGCCTCGCGCGCTGGCCGTCGACGAACGGACCGTCGTGCTCGCCGACGCGACCCATTTCCGCGCCTACGCGGTCGATTCAGGCGTTCTTCTGTATGAGACACCGCACGGACTTGGCGCCGCCACCGAACTTCCTGTGACGTTGCACTTGGCCGACGATCTTGTGCTCGCCGCGCACGGAACGCACTGGGCCGTCTTCGATGCGCCTACCGGCCGGCGTCTGCCATCACTCGACCACCCGCGCTACCTTCCAGCCAACCAACCACTCGCCGATCCCGACCCCGCCAGTGAGCCGCCCATCCGCTTCCTCTGGCGCAGCGACTCGACGGCGGTCATCGTCGATGATCGAAAAGGGGTGCGCATCGAACTGACACGCAACGAGAAAACGCGTCGGGCCATCGCCGGCCCGTTAGCCTTCGCGGCCCCCTTCGCCGCTCCTTTTGCCGCCCCGTTCGCAGCCTCGTCGTCGTCCTCTTCATCGTCGTCGTCCGCGTCATCACCATCTTCCCCGTCGTCGTCTCCGTCTTCTTCCGCGTCGTCGTCTTCGTCGTCCTCTCCGAAACCTGGTTCTGAATCTGGATCTGGAGCTGGCTCTGAATCTGGCACTGAATCTGCTGCATCTGGATCTGAACATCGATCGGGAGCGGAATCCGAATCGGCTTTGTCGCGGCCCGATTTGTGGATC
>CAIXSC010000601.1 GCA_903921945.1 uncultured Planctomycetaceae bacterium | reverse complement strand
TTCTGAACGCGGGTTGGGGCGTTGGACGGGGAGTTTTGCCGGGCGACTTGCGACGCATCGGCCGCCGCTTGCACCTCGGCCGCCGCTCGCGGAGCCATGTTGGCAGCGACCGTGGCCGCTTGCGTCACGACATTCGGCGTGGCGTTGGGCACTTGGCGCCCGGTCGGCGCGGCCGTGACCGGAGTGTTCGCCGTCGGCTGCGGCGCGTCGGAGGCGTTCGCGCGAGTAGCGTTGGCGACGGCGGTCGGTGTCGGCGAAGCCGGCGAATTGCTGGGCGACGGTTCACCGGCCGTTCGCGCGGTCTGCGGGCTCGCAGTGTCCTGTTTGCGGGTCGCGACCGCGCCGGGGGTCGGGGTAGTTGCGGCGGCCGTGGCGTTGGGGCTCGCCGGCGCGTTGGGGCTCGCCACAGCCGTTGCCGTCGCCGATGGCGACGTGGCGTTCACAGGAGCGCGGACCGCTTGACGAGTGGTGGCCGTCGCGTTGGTCGGGGCGACCGGCGAGTTCACTGCCGTAGGCGTTGTTTCCCGCCGCGCGGTCGACGAGGGGCTGGCGGTGGCTGTTGTCGGCGTGGACGGCGCTTCGACCGCGGGTGTTGGGGTCGCGGCCGCCATATTGGCCGCGGTCGCGGCTCGTTGCGACGGCGCGTTACGCGGTTGCGGCACGCTCGCGGCGGCCGCGAGCGGAGTGGGCTGCGGTGTGTCGACCGGCGCCGCCGTAGCCACTTCCACACGTGTGGTGGTGCGCGGCCGCTGGTTGGGAATCGGAGTGGGCGCGGCGGCTAACGTGGGCGCGGGCGGCGCAGCGGATTGGCGAGCGGCGCTGGTCGTCGGAGTGGGCGTGAGAGTGGGGTCGGTGGGCGCGGTTTCCATCGGCTGCCGTGGCGCGGTCGCGGCGGTGGTCTGCTGGCGGACAGCGAGTGTCGTGGCTGGCTGCGGCATGTCCGGCGCGGTCTGTCGGGATGGGGCCGGAGCGGACGCGGCAGTGACCGTGGAGCGTGGCGATGCCTTCGGTTCGCTGGTCTGCCGTGGCAAAGCGGTGGCGCTGGCCGAGGCCTGGTTCGGCATGTCGACGGGCGGGCGCGGAGCGTCCGTGGCGCGGCGGGCGACCTGCGTGTCGGCGGGCGCTGGGGCCGGGTTTGGCTGGGTTGGCGTGGGCTCGCTACGGGGCGTGGGCGCGTTCGGCGCTCGTTCGGCAGGTTCGGTCCGCGTGCGGGCGGTTGGCTGCGCGGTGGGCGACGGCTCTTGGCGGGGTGAAGTCGCGGGAACCGGTGGCGCGGGTGTGGCGATCGTGGCGGTTTGGTTGGGCAGTTCCTTGGACGGCGTTGTGTTACGGCTGAGTTTGGCGGCTTGTTCGGCGGCGCGCGGCGTGGTCTCGGCGGGTTTTTGCTTGGAGACGCTCGCCGGGGCCTGTTGCGGCTGGGTTTGCGGTTCGGGAGTCGGGGTTGGCTGTTCGACGGGCGTCGGCGGCTCGGGCTGAGTTTCCTGCCGAGCGACTTCGGGCGCGGGCGGATCGGGAGTCTTTGTCTCGACCGGCTTTTCGTAATCCTGTTGAGGGCGTTCGAGCGGATCGTTGAAGTGATGCTGGGCGTACTCGGGAACGACCACCTTCGGCCGTCGATCTTGCGGTTTGCGAGCGGCCGTTTCGGGCGGCGCTTTCACGCCGAACAGGGTCGACTCCATCGACCACAGCAGGAACAAGATATGGACCAACAAGCTCAGGACGGTCGCCAGTTGCGCGGCGCGGCGCACGGTGCGGTTATCGAGGAACCGCAGTCCGAGCATGACGCTGCCGGAAATAAGCGGAATGACGACGAGCCAGAACCACGAGTTGAGGTACCAGACATCGGTGGGCTTGCGGTACACCGTGACCATGCCCATGACGAACGCCGTGAGCACGGCGAGCGCGACATTGACGGGCCAGAGGCGCTCGTCGACCGAGCGGCCGGGCTGGAACTGCGCTTTTTTGATGATTCGCCGTGTTTTCGCCATCGGTTTCCTCGCTTCCGGAGACTTCGATGTCCCCGCCGCGAAACTATTCTTTCTCGCCCGCTGTCGTCACCACGTAGTCGCGCACGCCGACTTTGTTGCAGGCGTTCATCACGGCGACGACGGCGTCGAACAAGACGCGTTTGTCGGCACGGATGATGACCGACTGGTTGGCCGGGTTGTTGGCGACCGCTTGTCGCAACACGGCTTCCACTTCGTCGATCTGCATGATGCGTCCATCCATGAAGAACTCGCCGCGTTCGTTCACGTTCACGAACACTTCCTTGGGGGCCATGGTCAATGGTTTGGCCTCGCTGGCGCTTGGCAGGACCACCTTGAGCGCGCGTTCGTCCTCGGCGAACTGGGACGCCACAAGGAAGAAGATGAGCAGCAGGAACACCATGTCGATGACGGGCGTCATGTTGATGGCGTCGAGCGCTCGGCCGCGATTGATTTTGACAGCCATGGTTAGCCTTGCCCCGAGGCGGCTTGGACCGCGGGCGACTCGGCGTCGCCTCCCGTCGACTCGGGCGCGTCGGCGTGTTGCTGGGCGAACCGCATGCGATTTTCAAAGCGTTCGATCTGCGGCAGCAGATTGAACAACAGCTCGTCGATCTGGTGGAACAGATTCTGGATGCGGCCCTCGAAGTAGTGCGCGAAGATGGACGCCGGGATCGCGACGCACAAGCCGCCGAACGTGGTGACCAGCGCCGTGTAGATGCCGTTGGCCAGTTCGACCGCCTTGTTGGCGCCCGGATCGAGCACCGTGGTTTGATGGAACGCCACGATCATCCCTTGGACAGTGCCGAGCAGGCCGATCAGCGGCGCGACGGAGGCGGACAGGTTCAACCAGCGGATGTTGCCGTAAATGCGGTTCGCCTCGCGTTCGCTCGCTTCCTGCACCGCGTGCTCGACTTCGGAGTGTGGCCGGCCCACCTTGAGCAGCATCGCCTTGATGACGGTCGCGGCCGACGACGGGTTTTCCTGGCAAATGCGGTAAGCGCGTCGCGGATCGAAGCCGGTTTTGGAACCGCCGAGTTGTCCGAGCGCTCCGACCAGCCTTTGCGGGAGCACACGGTCGCGGCGCAGGCCGATTCCGCGTTCAATCGCGACCCCGACCGACACCAGCGACAGCAGGTAGATCGGGTACATGAAAATCCCGCCTTGGCCGGCGAGTTCGAAGACGTTGATTTCCTTCGACGGCCCGCTTGGCGTCGAGGCTCCGGCCGCTGGTGCGGCCGCCGGATCGCCTGCCGGGTCGGCGGCGCCGTCGCCGCCTGCTGGCGCTTCGATCACCGGCGCGCCAGCGCCGCTCGGACCAGCCTCGTCCCCCGAGGGCGGCTTGGCCGCGCCGGTTGCCGGCGGTGGGGCAGTGGTTTGCGTTTGGGCGCGCGCCTGCGCGTCAAAACGCGAAACGGCCCGCATCCCGACAATGGCGAGGCCCAGCATCATGAGGGCGAGGATTAGAGGACGCTTCATGGTGGAGTATCGCTTTCGCTACTTCAGGATTTGCAGTCGCTTGCGGGCTTCGACGGCCAGTGGATCGGAGGGATGTTTATCAACCACGTAGGTGTAAAACCGTTTGCTATTGGCGACCGCCACGTCCCGTTTCGACTTGTCGGCGGCGGCTTCGATTCGCACTTCCCAGCATCGTCCGGCTTCGTAGCCCGACTTCGCCTGCCAAACCTTGACGTCGTCGGGAGCCTTGTCGCCGCCAAAGCCGAACATGACGCGTTGGAAGTCTTTGATCGCGTCGTCGTACTGTTTCTGGTCGAACCGCAGTTCGCCGATCATAAACCGGGCCCGGGCGCCGACCGTGTCGCGCGACGTCGATGCCTGCTCGTAGTCGCCGAGCGCCTCGGCGGCTTGGTTGAGATTCTGCTTCGCCCAGCCGCGTTCGTAAAACGCTTCGGCGACGTAGGGCGATTGCGGCGTCTTCTCGATCAGTTGGTCGAGCAGCGCGACACTGTCTTTCCACTGCTTGAGCTGCGCGGCGGCCTGTCCGCCGTGAAGCCACCCGAGCGACCGCATCACCTCGCTCAAGGACTCGCTTGCCACCGCCTCCTTGAACGCTGGCAACGCCTCCATGAACTTGTTCGTTTTGAACAGGCATTCCGCCTTCATGAACTTGCTGTCGGCGGACAGCGGTCCCTGCGGATAGGCATCCA
Source organism: uncultured Planctomycetaceae bacterium (assembly GCA_903921945.1). Classification (GTDB taxonomy): domain Bacteria; phylum Planctomycetota; class Planctomycetia; order Pirellulales; family Pirellulaceae; genus CAIXSC01. Next base: position 6,955 of record CAIXSC010000601.1, on the reverse strand, counting down.
ATTGCGAAGCGAACTGTTCGAGCGCGACAGGGTACTGCTTGAGTTGGAAGTGGGACCAGCCCAGTTTGTAGAGCGACTTCTCGGCCATTTCACCGGCAGCCGTTTTCTGCCGCGCCGCCGCGTATTCCTTCGCCGCTTCGTCGAACTTCTTCTGTTCGTAGAGCGACTCGCCGACATGGAAGTGCCCTTCGCCAGCCAAGGTGCTCGAGGGGTAATCGACGGTGAGCGTGCGGAACTGCGTGACCGCTTCCTCGTTCTTTCCTTGCGATTTCCAGGCCCATGCCAGTTCGTAGCGGACCTTGTCGGCGTCGCTGTATTTGGGATGGTCTTTCAACAGTTGTTCGAATGTGGTCGCCGCCGCCGCGAAGTCTTGAATCGCGACCAACGCCAACCCGCGTTCGTAACGAGCGTTCGACTTGGCATCGAGTGGCGGGTTGGTGGCTAGGTAGGCGTCGAAATCGGCGACCGCGTTTTTGGCGTCGCCCGTTTGCCGGCGCGAGAGTCCGCGGCCATAGCGCGCGTCGGCGATCAGCGAGTGTTGCGGATGCTTGTCGATGAGCGTTGTGAACGCCTCGACGGCCGGCGCGTGCTGTTTGGTTCGCGCCAAGCTCCAGCCCTTGCCGTACAGGGCGTAGGGGGTGAACTGCGAGTCGGCGAATTTGGCGATGACCACGTCGTACGAGGCGACCGCGGCCGCGAAATCGTTCGCCGCGTAGGCGTACTCGCCGAGCCGATAGTTCGCTTGGTCGAGCGACTTGCTCGCGGGGAACTCGCCGAGCAGCCGTTTCGCCGATTCGCGAGCGGCATCGACTTGGTTGAGTTTGGCTTGGGCGCGTGACAGCAGCAACAGGGTTTCGTCAGCTTGGCGCCATTTCGCCGAGGCTTTCAGGCTGGCGGTCAGCGCCGGCGCCGACTCGGCGTATTTATCCGTGAAGAACCGCGACGCGCCGACCAGGTAGTGGGCCTCGGCCAACAAGTCCGCGGGTTCCAGTCCGTCGGTTTTGGCGAGTGTATCGACGACCGCGTCATACTTTTTCTGGAGATACTGGGCGAGCGCCCAGCGAACCCGCCACAGTCCGGCGTCGCGGTGGCTTCCGTGCGCCTTGACGAGCGTTTGGTATTTCTGGTCAGCCTCGGCGTACTTGTTGGCGAGCAACAGGCTTTCCGCGGCGACGTATTGGACGTCCGGGGCCAGGCGGTGCTGGGCGAATTTTTCGAGGAACGCGGCGGCGTCCTTGACGGCGGCGTCGTACTGTTTCAGTTCCAATTCCCCGAACGCGACGTTGTACAGCGCCTGGGGGGCGAGCTCATGGTCGCCGTGGTCGGTGAAGACTTGGCGATACGCTTCCAACGCGGCGGTTCGCTTTTCCGGCAGCTCGTACAACGCATCCGCGCGGTCCATCTTCAGGGGCGTCAGATAGGGCGACTTGGCGGCCGCCGCGATCGCCTTTTCCGCCGTCGCGATCGCGTCGGCCGGCTTGCCGCCGCGGATGGCGATGCGGGCCAACCAGTGTCCCGCCTCGGGGGCTTCCGCCCCATTGGCGTCAAACGCCTTTCGCAGCCACGGCGCGGCGTCGTCGAATTTTTCCACGCGGTAGAACCAGCGGCCCGCCGACAATTCGGCTTCCCGCGCGATCGTTGACTGCGGAAATCGTTTGGCGACATCGGCGTAAACCGCCGCGGCCTCCGCGTACTGCTCCAATTTGACGAGGCAGAACCCGCGCCGCAGTCCGGCATAATCCGCTTGGGAAAATCCTTCGACCTTGCCGACCGCTTCGAAGCGTTTGGCCGCGTCCGCGAACTGGCCGGCTTGCAGCACGGTCTCCGCCTTCCGCATGCCGACTTCGGTCGCCAGCGGGTTGTTCGCGAATTCTTTCAGGAACAGATCGTAGGCGCCGCCGGCAGCCGGAAAATCGCCAAGTTCTTCCAACGTAACGCCCCAGGCGTACGCCGCGTCAGCGCGGACCGTCGATTGCGGGTACTGCTTGACCACGCGTTCGTACGCCCCGACCGCCTCCTTCTTACGCCCTTGATGGTATTCGCTCTCCGCTAGGTAGAACGTCGCCTGATCCGCTTGTTTTCCCTTGGGGAACTTTTCCAGATGTCCCTGGAACGCGACGGCGGCCTGAGCGTACGGTTTGGGCGTCGCCGCCGACGCCTGCGAATAGTAGCTCAGTCCGAGATTGAAGGTGGTCTCTTCGAGCAGTTCGAACTTGGGGTTCGCCTTCACGACCGACTCGAACGCCGCCGCCGCCTTGGCGAACTCCTTCAACTGCAACTGGCAGACGCCCAGGTAGTGCTGGGCTTTGGCCGCCAGCGGATCTTTGGGAAACTTCGCCAGGAATTTGCCCCACTCCTCGACCGCCAAATCAAACGCCATGTTGTTTTGGAAACTGGCGGCGTCGCTATAGAGCGCTAGCGCCTCGGGCGATGACTCGGGCTTCGCGTCCGCTTTGCCGTCCGGCTTAGCCGCGGGGCTGGTAGCGGGTTTGGCTGAGGGTTTGGCTTCTTGAGCTTGCGCGCTGGGGATCAGGGCGCCGGGTATCAGGGCGTCATGAATCAAACCGCTGGGAATCAACGTGCCGGCGTCGAGCCATGGCGACAAGCCGAGCAGGCAGGCGGCAAGCCACCCGCGTCGGCGAGTTCTGTGGCCAATCTTATCCGGAGACCCATTTCCGCTCGCGGGACCGCGCATGAACCGTATCCTCCTATCCCATCCAGGAATGCTCATGTGACACCAGTTTCCGCGGGCCGCTCGTTCGTAGCCGTCCGTCGGAAGCATCCATGAGAGGCCCCCGGTCGTCCGGGGACTGTCAGAATATCTCCACTGCTTGGCATTATTTCTGCGAGCCGCAGGGAATGCCAGTCCTACGCTTGGCAATCCCGAGCATAGGGGCGTGCCACTTGATGGCATGCGCCCGACCTCGGCGGGGGTGGTTCACCCCGGCGAACTGACACGACCACGACACCCCGAATGGCCGGTAGCTGGGAGGCGAGAGACGCCAGACACGGGAGGCGGCGGGAATTGGAAATCAGCGCTGCAAGCGGCTGGCCGCTCCCTTACAATCGCTTCTATCGTTGTAGGCATCAGGTTCCGCGGCGGCGCGGAGCGTTCCTGGACGTGGATGTCCGTGAAAGGTCGCTAGTTTTATGTTGCAAGTCGCTGCTTGCGTTCCCCGAGTGGGTCGCGCCGATCCAGCTCCATTGGCTGGACTTGCCGGTGGTTTCCGTTCCTCGATGGTTTTATGGAATAGGTTCACGAACGGCGCCCTCGCGCGGTGCTTCGTGGTCCTTGTGTGCGGCGGTGCGTTGGCGGCTGCCGGGTGCGGCGGCGACCAACCGATCACCGCGCAGCAGAGCCAGTACGAGGTTGGTTCGGATAACGATTCGACGCCGGCAGCGGGCGGTGCCGCGGACAGCGGGCCCAGCGCGGGTGGCTCGACTGGCGTGGAAGGTGCGAACGCTTCCGGTGGCGATCTAGCGATTGGCGGCGCGAATGGCGGCGCGAATGGCGCGGACGGCCAAGGCAATGCGAGCGGCAATGCGGACGGAGTTGCGGGGCGGACCTCGGGCGGCATGGCGAACCGGCCGCCGACGCAGCCGCCAACGACCGATGATGAAGGCCAACCGGGCGCTGGCGGTGCGGGGGCGGGTGTCGTGAGCGCGGCCGCGCTCGCCGACGCGCCGGCCGGCGAACTACTCGTCCGGCTGAAGAAGCTGGAGACGACCGAGCCTTCGGCGCGGAACAATCGCGACCTGCTGGCGAACATCACGACATGGCTTGAAACTCGCGTAGCGCTGGCGGACAAGATTCTCGCGGCGGAAGCGACGGAAGAGCAGCACGTCGAAGCGGCTCGCGGCAAGAAACTCGCCTTGCTGCAGATGACCCAGATCGGCATGCCGAAGGTGGAAGTGGCGTTGCGGCAGTTCTGTGTGGAGCTGATGAAATCGAAGTCGCCCGCCCTGAAGCAGGTTGGCAACATCACGCAGTTGGAAATGTCGATGGCCCAGTTGTTGTCGGGCGCCGCGAGCGAACCGCAGGCGGTGGTCGACGCGATCAACGCCGCGTTGGAAGGCCCCGCTCGTGACGTCGAACTGTTCAACGCTGTGGCGAGCGCGGCCGTCGCTTTGCAGCAAGCGGCCGGCGCCGAACTTTGCCTTGCCGCGATGGCGACCGTCAACACAGCGTTCAAAGACACCAAAGACAAACGCATTCTCGCGTCGCTCGAACGGCTCGGCGAATTGCGAATCTTGCTGGAGAGCGGCATCGACGAACGGGCGGACGCCGTCGCCAAAGACGAACCGCTGGCGGCGGAGAAGCTGCTTGCCACCGTCGACAAGCTCGTCGCTGGCCAGCCGGGCGAGGGCGTGCTTCAAAAGTTGACCTTCCTTGCCCAGCAGTTCGAATACACGCGACGTTATGAATTGACCGGACAGATCTACGCGAAGCTCGAAGCCGGTTTCAAAACCATGCGGATCCGGACATCGCGAAAAAGGCGATGACGATGATCGCCACCGGCCGCAAACGCACCGATTTGGTCGGCAAGCCGCTGGTCGTCGAAGGCACGGGACTCGACGGCAAGCCGTTCGATTGGAAACCGTACGAAGGCAAGTTCGTGTTGATCGATTTCTGGGCCACGTGGTGCGGTCCATGCCAGAAGGAAATCCCCAACATCAAGCGGAACTACGAAAAGTTCCGCGACAAGGGCTTCGAGGTCATCGGCATCAACCTCGACCAGCAACGCGACGACCTCATGCGGTTCCTGGCCGTGCAGCCACTGCCATGGCAAACGGTCGTCGATGCCGAAGCGTTCGCCGAACGCTGCGGAGTGGAATCGATTCCGTTCGTCGTGCTCGTAGGACGCGATGGCCGAGTGCTCGACCTGCACGTCCGTGGCGAATTGCTCGAAAAACGCCTCGACGAATTGCTCGGCGACAACGCCAAGCCGGCCGATGCGAAGCCAGCCGACGCGAAGCCGGCGGACGCCAAACCGGCTGACGCCAAACCGGCCGACGCCAAGCCGGCCGATGCGAAGCCGAACGATGCGAAGCCGGCGGAGGAAAAACCGGCGGAGGCAAAGCCGGCCGAGGGTAAGAAGGGCGAGGAAAAACCGGCGGCGCCGGCAGCGAAGGACGGGGCGCGGTATGACGTTCGAATGCCGTCTTGGCAGGCGTTCGCGCCTCGCCATGCGGTGGCCGCGACGGTGCTGGCGGGTGTGCTGGCGACGTTCGCTCAAGATGCTCCCGCCTTGCCGGAAGCCAATCCGTACGCGCCGCGAGCCGACTTGAAGCCGCTTGATTTGGTCGATTTCATCGATCGGATGTTCGATAAGCCGAAGAGCATTCGCGAGCGGCCGGGATTTGTCGACGCGATCGTCATCGCAGCCGATCGGTTGCTGGCGAATTCGGAAACGCCAGCCAAATTCCAGTTGGTGGCGATCGATGCGAAGATTCGCGTGCTGTCGGAAGCCAGCAACCGGGATGAGAAGGAGGCGGACGAGAAGTTGGCGGCGTTTGTTGAGTCGCTGGCGAAGGACGAGCGGCCGACGGTCGCTGCGGCGGTGCGGTTCCTGCGGCTGGAACGCCGCGTCATGAAAGCCGAAACCAAGGAAGCCGCCGAGATTGAAAAGTTGCTCGGCGAAGTTCGCGACTACTGCCGCCAGGAGAAGCTGGAAGGCAAGCACCTGCGGATGGCCTCGCATACGGTGCGGCTGATCAACGAACTGGCCGATGACGATCAGCGGGAGAAGCTGTTCACGGAATTTGGCGGCCTGTTCGCCAAGAGTGCCGACAAGACGTTGGCTCGCTACGGTAAGAAGTTGGCGGAACCGACCGGGGGCGGCGAATCGGAGCTCGTAGGAAAACCGCTGGAACTGGCCGGCAAGACGCTCAGCGGCGAAGACTTCCAGTGGGCCAAGTATCGCGGCAAAGTTGTCCTGGTCGACTTCTGGGCGACATGGTGTGGCCCGTGCATTCGTGAACTGCCGAACGTCCGCGCCGTGTACGAAAAGCACAAGGCGAAAGGCTTCGACATCGTCGGAATCAGCATCGATCAAGATCTCGACGCGTTGCAAGCCTTCAACGACCAGCACAAGCTGCCATGGGTGACGCTGGCGGGCGAGGAAACCCAGGACTTGGCGAAACGCTACGGTGTCCGTGGTATCCCGACGATGATGCTGATCGACAAGGACGGCAAAGTCGTGGGAGTCGCTCACCGGGTTGAAGAGCTGGCCGGCAAGCTCGAGGCCCTGTTGAAGTAGCAACCGCCGTGGCGTGGCACGAGCTGGCTGCGGTCTTACCGGATCTCGCGACGGAACGCGTCGCGCGGTGGGTCGGCGACTGCCGAGTCCACGCCGTCCGCGCCGTTCCCGCCCAGCGACGCTGGAGCCTGCTCAGTTCCCGCCTCCCCAAGGCGCTCGACGAGCACCCCGAGTGGTTCCAGCGACTGCGGGCCGCCTGTGAAGACGCTCGCGGCCGCGGCGGCCTGCTGATCGCGGTCGAGGGAACCGCGGCGTGCCGGTTTGTGCTGCATGCCGCTCGCCGTTTCCAGCTGCCCACACTCTATCTGCGACTGCCGACCGAACCGCGATCGGCTCCCGACGACCACGTGCTCGAACTGTGCGTGCGGTTCGAAACGGCGCCGGCCATCGAGGACAAGCCAGCGTCTGTCGCAACCGATCCGACCTTGCAAACCGTGCCGCTCCGCGACCGGCTGCTGTGGTTGCTAGGCCAGGAAATCGGTGTGCTCGCCGCCCGACGCGGCGGTTCCGTCGAGCGGTTGATCGCCTGCCAACAGCGCGAAACGCCCGATTGGCAACCGATGCGGCTCGACGGACCACTGCTCACAGCGCCGTCACTCACAGCGCCGTCGCTCACAGCGCCGTCGTTCACAGCGCCGTTAGCCACAGCGCCGTTGGCCAAAGCGCCGTTGGCCAAAGGCGCGCCCGCTAGTTCG
>CAIXSC010000600.1 GCA_903921945.1 uncultured Planctomycetaceae bacterium | reverse complement strand
TCTCCATCATTATTGCTGCGGAAATCTGGGGACAGGAAGGGGGCTCTTACGTGCATGAGGGCGGGCCGTATGGCGTCCTGAGTCTCTTGCCGTACGTGGCTGCGTTCGGCGGCTTTGCGTAAGGTTGGCCCGCTCTGGACGTGCCGTGATAAGCGTGCCCACGTAATACAATCTCCGCGTTCGGCTTGTCGGTATCTCCGCGGGGTGGGATCGCGAGCTGATGGGCTGCGTCCATCCGTTGGATTTCGCCTTGGCTGGCGGTAGACGAACGTGCCGGCTACGGCATCGCACGTGTTTGAGAACGCGGGGTGTTCGTGGCCTAGATGCCCCACCATTCGGCGAAGCGACGACTGGACGCATCAAGCCTTCTTGAGTCGTCCAGCAAAAATCGCAGGCCCCGCGCGTCGATGATGATGGCGCGGTGAGGGCCGATCCGGTGAACGTCTTCTTCGCTTTTCAAGATGAACTTCGTCGGTCCCCGGTCCGTTTCGACCTGCCATTCGCACGGCTCGGAGAGGCTCGAAACGGCCACGATTCGCTGGATGACCGGGATGAAGTCGCGGCGGGAAAGTTCATCTTCGAGCAGTTCGCGAATCGCGGGTGGCGTGTCGGACAATTGCCTGAGCCACGTGATTTCGTTTCCTGAGCCGTCGCAGAGGGCAATCGGTCCGCCGGGCGAGGACACGGGAAACATGCGTGCCGCCGTGGCGCCAACGATTCGGCGGCCATCGGCCAGTTCAAGGACCAGTCGGCCCCAGGGGTCGCGGCTCAGCATGAATGGTTCCGGTGGCGAAGGCGGGGACATGGCGGTGTTCCATTCCGTGCGACGTTGTTAGCCGATACCGATTTGGTTGGCGAGTTTCATTTGGGCTTGGTGGAGTCGGAAGTAAGCGCCTTGGCGTGCGAGCAGTTCGTCGTGCGGACCGATTTCGACGAGTTCTCCGGCGGCGACGACGGCGATGCGGTTGGCTTTGCGAAGCGTGCTGAGGCGATGCGCGATGGCGATGGTCGTGCGGCCTTGGACCAGCGTGTCGAGCGCGGCTTGAATCTCCCGTTCCGTCTCGGTGTCGACCGCCGAGGTGGCCTCGTCGAGAATCAGGATTCGCGGGTCGGTGAGCAGTGCGCGGGCGATCGAGATTCGCTGCCGTTCGCCGCCGGAAAGCGCTTGGCCGCGTTCTCCGACCAGGGAGTCGTAGCCATCGGGGAGTCGCAGGATGAAGGCGTGTGCGTGAGCCGCTCGGGCGGCGGCGACAATCTCCTCGCGGCTCGCGTCGGGGCGGCCGTAGGCGATGTTTTCCGCGATCGTGCCGTAGAAGAGAAACGGCTCCTGCAACACGATGCCGATATTGCGGCGGTAGGCTTCCACGGGGTATTCGCGGATGTCGACACCATCGGCGAGGATCGCGCCATGGCTGACGTCGTAGAAGCGGCACACAAGATTCACGAGCGTACTCTTGCCGGCCCCGCTGGCGCCGACGAGCCCCAACATTTCGCCGGGTTCGATCCGCAGGTCGATGCCGTGAAGCACCTCGCGTTTGCCGTAGCGAAACCGCACTCCGCGCAGTTCCACCGCCCCGGCCAAGCGGCCCGGGTCGCGCGGGGAAGTCGGTTCGGGAACGCTGGGCTGCCGATCAAGGATTTCGAAGATCCGGTGAGCGGCCGCGCCCGCTCGCTGAGTGGACGCGAGAATGCGGCTCATCGATTCCAGTCGCGTGTAGAACCGGCCAATGTACGCGACGAACTGAAGCAGCACGGCGACCCGCACATCGCCGCGGACGATCAGCCATACGCCGCAGCCCCAAATCACCAGTCCACCGCACTCGGTCAGAAAGGTGACCAGCGGGCCGAAGAACGACCAGAGCCGGTTGACTCGATTGTTGGCGTCGAGCACCACTTGGTTCGCGCGCGCGAAACGCTCGACTTCGCGACTTTCCTGAGCGAACGCTTTAACGACTCGAATCCCCGGAATCGTGTCCGCCAGGACACTTACCATATCGCCCCAGGCGGTGGTGCCGCGAGCGAACCCATGCCGCAGGCGGCCCCGCAGCTTCTGCACCAGCCAAGCGATCGGGATCAAAGGCGCGAGGGTTACGATGGCGAGCGGCGGATTGATCCACACGAGCAACCCGGCGGTGCAGAGGATCAGCAAGGCGTCGGTGATGAAATCCAGCGCGTCGGCGGAAAGAAAGCTGCAAATCCGATCGGTGTCGCTCGACACGCGCGAAATCAGGTCGCCCGTGCGCTGACCGCCGAAGAACTCCAACGACAGTCGTTGAAGGTGCGCGTACGTGTGGTTGCGGAGATCCGCGCTGATCAGTTCGCTGGCCCGGCATAGCGCGTCATTGCGTGCCCAGCTCAACAGCCAAGCGGCGACAGCGGCTCCGCCGAGCCAACCGAGGTACCACGCGGCCAAACCGGTTGGCACCCGTTTGCCGGCATCGAGCGGTTCGAGAACTTGGTCGTAAAACGGGCCGATGATGTAAGGCGGAACAAGTCCCGCCGCCGTGCTGAGTACCATCAGCGCGGTACCCCAAAGGATCAAACCGAGGCGGGGCCGCGCGAACCGCGCCAATCGATACAGTGCTTGGCGAGGCGGCGGCTGCAATTGCGGCGCGCAGGCGGCACAGACACCATCGTCGTTGGTCATGCCGCCACAACGCGGGCAGACCGTGGTGGCGTCGGATTGCGAGGGCTCGCGGCTGGCGTCAGCCTGGACGTCAGCCTGGACGTCAGCGGGATTCGCGCGACTCTCCGCGTCCGGATCCTCGCTGGGGGCCATAGCCCCTCGTGGTCCCTCGTCATCCGCTGCCGATCGGTCAGTGCCCGTGGCTGGCTGGGCCGGCCCG